>CANFIV010000127.1 GCA_947446935.1 Sphingomonadaceae bacterium
CGCACGCCGAGTTCAGAACAAGTGCGCCGACCAATCTACCGCGAGGGTACAGAGAGCTGGAAGTCATTCGAGCCTTGGCTGAATCCGCTCAAGACCGCACTGGGCGATGTCCTGACGGCCTATCCCCAGATACCACAGCGCCTGATCTGACATCGTTGTAAATTGGCCACGCGGCTGGGCGCATTGCATGACCCGCGCGGGAACGTCCTTGAATTTTGCTGCAAGGCGGACCACGGATTCAGCCAATATGGGTGCAACAAGGTGAGGTGGTGAGATGATGAAGGCGTATAACCGCTTTTCTCGGGGTGTTTTGCTGGTAACCACGGCGCTTGCTGCACCAGTTGCGATGGCCCAGGAAGCACCTCAGGCCGCAGCACAGGCAGCGGATTCAGCGCAGGGCACGGAAATCATCGTGACCGCGCAGAAGCGCAGCGAAAACCTTCAGAACGTGCCGATCTCTATCCAGGCGCTGGGAACGAAGAAACTCGATCAGCTGAATATCGCCAGCTTCGACGATTATGCGAAAGTGCTTCCGAGCGTCAGCTTCCAGTCGTTCGGCCCCGGTCAGGCGCAGCTTTCCTTCCGCGGCATCACCAGCGGCGGTGACGGCCTGCATGGCGGTTCGCAGCCCACCGCGGCGCTCTATCTCGACGAAGTTCCCGTCACCACAATCGCCGGTGCGGTCGACCTCCACGTTTACGACATCGCGCGGGTCGAGGCCCTTTCGGGTCCGCAGGGCACCCTGTTCGGTTCAAGCTCGCTCGCCGGCACGCTGCGCATCATTCCCAACAAGCCGGATACCAAGGACTTCTCGGGTCGCATCGACGTCTCGGGCAACAAAGTCGGCAAGGGCACCGGCGGCGGCAGCGCCGAAGGCTTCGTGAACATTCCTCTGTCAGACCGCGCGGCGCTGCGCCTGATGGCGTTTTATCAGCACGATGGCGGCTATATCGACAATGTCCCGGGAACGCGCACCTACACGCTGGGTGACAACAACCCGGCCACCAACCTTACGATCAACAACGCCAAGTTCGTGAAGGACAATTTCAACACCACCGATACCGCAGGCGGGCGCGCCGCGCTCAAGGTCGATCTGGACGATAACTGGACGATCCAGCCTTCGGTGGTCTACCAGAACCAGAAGGCGCACGGCGCGTTCCTGTTCGACCCTCGGCACGGCGATCTCAAGGTTACCGACTATTCGAACTCGCTCAACCGTGATGCCTGGGCGCTGGCTACGCTGACGATTCAGGGCAAGCTCGGCAACTGGGATCTCACCTACGCTGGCGGCTACTTCGACCGCCGGGTAGAAAATCAGGCCGACTATTCCGAATACTCCGTCGCCTATGACAGCTTCCAGGGCTACTATTACACGTCATTCCCGACCACGACCGGCTTCCTCGATCCGACCCAGCTCGTCCACAACCACGACGACTACACCAAGCAGAGCCACGAACTGCGCATCGCCACCCCCAGCGGTGACAGGTTCAAGCTGGTCGCCGGCCTGTTTTACCAGCGGCAGACTGACCGCATCGTGGCGGATTACTATATCAACGGCCTCGCCGGCATTCCGAACTCGCCCTCGGTGCCCAAGTCGGGTGACGACCTCTTCGCCACGCGCGCCTACCGCGTCGACCGCGACTACGCTGCCTTCGCCGACGGCTCTTTCGACATCACCCCGCAGCTCACGCTGGCGGGCGGCATCCGCGTGTTCAAGGTCAACAACACTTTCGTCGGCTTTTCGGGCTTCAAGTCAAACACCACGGCCGCCAACTGCGTCGCTGTCGTTGCGGACGACCGGGTCTGCAACAACTTCAACCGGCAGGCCAAGCAGAGTGGCGAGACGCACCGCGTCAACCTCACGTGGAAGATCGATCCGGACCGGCTGGTCTACGCGACGTATTCCACCGGCTATCGCCCGGGCGGCAACAACCGCCGGCCCAACGTCAATCCCTATGTCGCCGATACGCTCACCAACTACGAGCTCGGCTTCAAGACATCGTGGTTTGATCGCAAGTTCCGTTTCAACGGCGCGCTGTTCTACGAAAAGTGGAAGAACCTGCAATATGGTCTGAGCCCGGTCGGATCGAACGGTGTGACCAACATTTACAACGCCGGTGATGCGCGGGTCTACGGCGCGGAAATGGACTTCAACCTGCACCTTGGCGGGCTGACGCTCACGGGTTCGGGCGCGCTGATCGACGGCAAGCTGACGACCGACTTCTGCTCGTTCGATACGAACGGCAATCCGGATTGCACCCTTGGCGTGGTCGCTGCGTCCAAGAACACGCCGCTGCCGATCCAGCCGAAGTTCAAGGGCAACATGACCGCGCGGTATGAGTTCGATCTTGGCACCACCAAGTCCTTCGTCCAGGCCTCGCTCAACCACCAGTCGGGCACGCGCTCCTATCTCACCACGCGCGAGGCGAACCTGCTCGGCCGTACTGACGGGTTCGAGACCTTCGACTTCTCGCTGGGTGCGAAGATCTCGGGCTTCGATATCTCCGCCTATATCGAAAACGCGTTCGACAAGCGCGGCATCCTGAGCATCAACACGGTCTGTACCCCGTCGATCTGCGGCGCGGGCCGACGTTACTACCCGATCAAGCCGCAAGTGTTCGGGATCAAGCTGGGCCACGATCTCTAACGCCTGTTTCACGCTGGCTGAAACAGGGGCGGGGGAGCAGGCTGGTGTCGTCTTCCCCGTCAGGCGGCCGCATTACGGCCTGTCGAGCACATACCCCAGCGAGCGGACGGTGCGCAGCGGATAGCCTGCGCCCGCTTCGCGCAGCGCGCGGCGCAGGCGGCTGACCCACGCATCCACTGTGCGCTCGTCGATCGGCTGGTCGTTCTTGCCCAGCGCCGCGATCAACTGCGTGCGCGCAAAAACCTGGCCCGGCTGCTCCATCAGGTAGCGCAGCAGGCGGAATTCGTTGGGCATGAGCCCGACAGGCTTGTCCTTCCAGCGTGCCTGCAACGCCGCGAGATCGAGCGAGAGGTCGCCCAGCCGCAAGGTCCGCCCCGGGGCATCGCGTTCGCCCAACTGCACCGAGAGCACCCGGTCGAGCACTGCGGCGCGGTCAATCGGGCCGATGATGTAGTCGTCGGCCCCTGCGCGCAGTGCCCGCCGCTTGGCGTCGGCATCGTCCTCTTCCAGCACCATCGTTATATGGGCTGCCTCGGTCTGCGGGTCGCAGCGCAGCCGCCGGCAGAGCTCGAGCCCCGAAAGATCGGGCAGGAGCCAGTCGATGAAGGCCCACGGGCTGCCATCGAGCAGCGGCAGCGGTGCGCTCCAGTCCCATGCCCGGAACACCACCCGCAGATCGCCGTGGGCAAAGCTGTCATGCCCGCCGGGAAGTTCGCCCGTCAAAAGGATATCGATCTGACGCATAGTAGACGGTCACCGAAGGAATGGTCTGCAGGGTACAGGCCATTCTCTGTCGTCTCCGTGTGACGGCTGTATGACGATGTGACAGCTGGGGCAGGGCGCTCCGCGCTAAACCGGCAGCCCCACGTAGTTCTCCGCAATGCTCGCCTGTGCCGCATCGCTCGATGCGATGTAGTCGAGCTCGGCCACCTGCATCGCGCGTTCGAACGGGCCGTCATCGGGGAAGCGGTGCATCAGCTTGGTCAGCGACCAGCTGAACCGTTCGCACTTCCACACGCGTGCCAATGCGCGCGCCGAATAGCCTGCGACGCCGTCATTGTCGTTGCGCTGAAAATAGCCGCACAGCGCCTCGGCAGCATAGTGGACGTCGCTGGCCGCCAGGTTCAGCCCTTTGGCCCCGGTCGGCGGCACGATATGCGCTGAATCCCCGCAGAGCAGCAGACTGCCATGGCGCATCGGCTCGAACACGTAAGACCGCAGCGGCGCGATGGACTTCTCGATCGACGGTCCGCGCGTCATGTTGGCCGCTGCCTCGGGCCCCAGCCGCACGGCGAGTTCGTCCCAAAGGCGGTCATCGCTCCAGTCCTCGATCCGCTCGGTCAGCGGCACATCGATGTAGTAGCGGCTGCGCGTGTGGCTGCGCATCGAAGCGAGCGCGAAGCCGCGTTCGTGGTTGGCATATATGAGCTCGCGGTTGCACGGCGGAACGTCAGCTAGAATGCCGAGCCAGCCGAAAGGATAGACCCGCTCGTATTCGCGGCCCACCGATGCCGGGATCGCTTTACGCGAGGGGCCGTGGAAACCGTCGCACCCGGCGATGAACCGCGCGGTGAGGCGCTGCTCAACGCCGTCCTTGCGGAAGGACACCGAGGGCGCATCGCTCTCGATATCGTGCAGCGCCACGTCTTCTGCGCCATAGATTACTTCCAGCCCGCGTTCCGGGGCGGCGTCCATGAGGTCTTTGGTGATCTCGGTCTGGCCGTAGACGGTAACGGTCTTGCCGGTGAATTTCGCGACATCGATGCGGATCAGTCGCTCGCCGTCCGCCAGGTTGAAGCCCTCTTCGACCAGCCCTTCGGCCTTGAGCCGGGCATCGAGCCCGAGCCGCTCCATCAGTTCAACAGTGATCTGCTCCAGCACGCCGGCACGGATGCGGCCGAGTACATAGTCGGGTGCCTGGCGCTCGATCACCACGCAATCGATGCCTTCGGCATTGAGCAGATGGCCAAGCAGCAGACCGGCTGGGCCCGCGCCGATAATGGCGACCTGAGTGTGCACGGATCATTCTCCCGGATTTTATGGTCCCTTCTTGACAGGCCGCACGCGCGGACGGAAGGCATGAGATCGACAAAGTCTGGTATAATCAGGACAAGCCCGATGCGCCCCGCCGCCATACCCAGCTATGCCCTCTATGGTGAGGATCGGGCCCCGGATCAGACAGATTTCCTGCATATAGAGACGATTGCGGCACGCAGTGCGCTGCATGATTGGGAGATCGCGCCGCACCGCCATGCCGGGTTTGTTCAGATTCTTCTGGTACGTGAGGGACATGTTCGCGTGTCCTTCGATGGCGCGGAGAGCGAGCAGGATGGCCCGCTGGCCGTGGTGGCACCTGCCGGCACGGTCCATGGCTTCCGGTTTAGTGAGGGGACGGCGGGCTGGGTGCTGACCCTGCCGGGTGACTTTGCCGCACGCGCCGAGGGCCCCGGGGACCCATTGCAGGGCTTGCTGCTTCGCGGCGGCCAATTGGCACTCGAGCCTGCAAGCGCCAGGCGGGTGGCATGGCTGGCCGGCGAAATGCTCGCGCTACAGGAGGCTTGGCGCGCGGGCGGTGCACTGCCGCGTGCGCTCGCCGAGGCGCTGGTGCAATGTATCTTCCCCGATGGCGGCGTGTCGAGCGAGGCCCCGATTACCCACCCCCGCATCGAGCGGTTCCGCCAGTTGGTCGAGGCGCATTACCGCGAGCATCGCGATCTCGATTTCTACGCGGACGTACTTGGCCTGACCCGCCGCTCGCTCTCCCGCCTCACGGCGGATCGGTTGGGCTGCACCCCCATCATGGTGCTGCACCGCCGCCTTGCGACCGAAGCGCGTCGCCTGCTGCGTTACACGGGCGCGAGCGCCGCGCAGATC
>CANFIV010000128.1 GCA_947446935.1 Sphingomonadaceae bacterium
ACCAGCCCGTTGGAGATGAAGGTCTTCTGTCCATTGATAATGAAGCGGTCGCCATCACGCCGGGCGGTGGTCTTCATGCCTTGCAAGTCCGAACCGGCGGCGGGCTCGGTCATGGCGATGGCCAGAATGCGCTCGCCACTCACGGCAGTAGGCAGGTAGCGCTGCTTCTGCGCCTCGGTGCCATATTGCACGATGTAGGGCGCGATCACCGAGGCATGGAGGGGGATGGCAAAGTTCAGTGCGTTGTGACGACCAAGCGCTTGCATCACCACAACATCGAAGCGGAAATCGCCGCCACTACCGCCATATTCGGCTGGCAACGAGGCCCCGAGCAGGCCCGCCTCACCGGCCTCCCGCCACAGCGCCTTGGGCACCATACCCTCATCGCGCCATGCCGAGGTCTGCGCCGGGCTTGCCCATTTGCGCATGAAATGATCGACCGAATCCGCAAAGAGTCGGAGTTCGTCCTCCTCCATGAACGCGGGCTGCGGTACGTCTATTGCTGCCACTTGATAGTTCCCGATTGGAATTTCGCGCGCCATCCTGTGCAGCGCTGACCCGACACTGGAGAGAACCGGGCCCGGGTGAAAGCAGTTCTGCCACCCAGACAATCCTTACTTCCGGTTCAGGCAATCCTGGCGGAAATCGGCCTCAGAACAGCACATCCCGATTGAGCAGGCTGTTCGGGTCCAGTGCGGCGCGCACGGCGCGCATGACCGCCATTTCGCCCGGATGCTTGTGATCGGGCAGGAAAGCGCGCTTCAATTGGCCGATGCCGTGCTCAGCCGTCAGCGCACCGCCGAAGGTGCGCAAGGCGTCGAACATCACACGCTCGACGTTTGGCTCTTCCGCCAGTGTTTCGGTACCGACATGCAGCGCCAGATGGATGTTGTTGTCGCCCAGATGGCCAAAAGTCGCGGTGCGGACAATCGAATATTGCTCGGCCAACCGGCTTCGCACGAGATCGACGAACTTTGTCACATCGCGCACATCAAGGCTCACGTCGGACGACACAAACGGGCTCATATCGCGCACGATGCATTCCGCGCCTTCGCGCACGCGCCACAGGTCGGCGATCTGCTTGTCCGACGCGGCTAGCACCGCATCGACAACCAGACCTTCAGTGTAGACAGATTCAAGGAATTCCTCGAACACTTGTGCGTCGAGCTCGCGGCTGTAGCCCATCGCCTCGATCAGCACGTAGGCATAGTGGCCCTGCGCCAGCGGACTCCGGTCAGACCCGCTGGTTGCGACAATGTCGTAGTAATCCGGCCACATCACTTCGAACGCCGAGAGCGTAGCCAGCTTCCGGGCACGCGTCAGCAAGGCCAGCAGCGCCTCCTCGCTGTCGACTGCCACGAAGGCGACTGACTGGCTGGCCAGCGCGGGTACGAGCCGCATGACAGCGCGGGTGACGATGCCGGTCGTCCCCTCGGTGCCGATAAAGAACTGCTTCACGTCATAGCCGGTGTTGTTCTTGATGAGCCGGTTCATCGCCGAAACCACTGTCCCATCGGCAAGGACTGCCTCGAGCCCCATGACATTCTGCCGGGTCATGCCCCAGCGCAGCACACGGTTGCCGCCAGCGTTGGTGGCGATGCTGCCACCAATCGTGGCGGTGCCCTTCGCCCCCAGATCAATCGGGTAGAACATCCCCTGCTCTGCCGCCGCATTCTGCAGTGCTTCGATGGTGACCCCCGCCCCCACCACCGCAAGGCTGGTGACAGAGCAAATCTCCTCGATCACGTTCATCCGTTCCAGCGAGATCACGATCTCGTCCTCGCCGACAAACGCGCCGCCCGCGACCCCGGTGCGGCCGCCATGAGTGACCACCCGCTGACCGCGTGCATGGCAGAGGCGCATCACCGCCGAAACTTCCTCCGTGGATGCGGGCCGAACGATGATCGATCCGCCAGGCGCCACATCACGAAACGGGTCGCACGAGCGCATCCGCACGTCGTCGCCTGTCAGGATACCCCGGTCGCCGACAATGGCACGGATTTCAGACTCCAAGTCCACGCTCAGCCGTAATCCGCCACGAAGCCTGCGGTCTGGATAAGCTCGATGGCATAGCCGTCCGGGTCCTTCACGAAGGCCAGCGCTGGCGCGCCGGGCAGAAGGTGCTTGGGCTCGGTGGTGATGGCCACGCCTGCCGCGCGCAGCCGATCGCAGGTCTCGAACACATTGGGGACGCCGATCGCCACATGCCCATAGCCGCTGCCGTGGGTGTAGCCCTCAATGTTGGCCGGGTGATCCCAATTGTAGGTAAGTTCGATCGCGCCGCTGTCGAAGTCTTCGGAGAAATTGATGAACACGATCGAGAACCTCGCCGCTTCAACATCGACCCGGCTGATCACGACCATGCCGAGCTTGTTGCAGTAGAAGTCCAGCGAGCGATCCAGATCGGAAACGCGGATCATGGCATGAAGAATGCGCGGCCTTTCCGCATGCTTGCCCCAGATCCAGTATTCTTCCTTCAAGGCGATATCCCTCCACAAGTCACAGCATCGCGTGGATCAATGCCGAGTGTGCCAAGCTTAGTGGACAGGACCCTTGAGCGACGTGTCTGAGACTCTTCCGGCACTTGCCTGAGAGTGAAAACCTCGTCCTCTGTCACATTGCTTTGCCCCGCACTGTCTTTTGCCCCCGGTCGCAGAGCGAGCGTTCGGCGCTGGTCTTCGCGGCCCGTTGCTGCAAGCACGAGTTCTATCGAACCGGCAGTCGTAAAGGCACCTCATGGACTTTGAAATTGCGCCAGAAGATCAGGCTTTTCGCGCAGAAGTACGGGCCTTCATTGCCGCGCAGCTTCCCCCGGACATCGCTCGCCGCGGCCAGCATGACTACCACAGCGCACGAGATGACGTGCGCCGCTGGATGCGCATCCTCAATACCAAGGGCTGGAGCGCGCCGCACTGGCCGGCCCGCTTCGGCGGCACCGACTGGAGCCCGCTGCGCAAGTATATCTTTCAAGACGAGCTGCGCCGCGCCCGAGCGCCCGTGCTTGATCGCTGCGCGCTCGATCTGCTCGGACCGGTGCTCTGCACCTTCGGCTCGCCTGAACAGCAGGCCCGGTTTCTCCCGCCCATTCTCAACGGTGACGCGTGGTGGAACCAGGGCTTTTCCGAACCGGGCTCCGGATCGGACCTCGCATCGCTGCGAACGCGCGCTGATCTCGAAGGCGACCACTACATTGTCAACGGCCAGAAAATCTGGACATCCGAGGCACACTACGGCGACTGGATCTTCGCGCTCGTGCGCACCGATCAAACCGCGAAGCCGCAAGCCGGAATATCGTTCCTCCTGATCGACATGAAGTCCCCCGGCATTGTCCGCCGCCCGATCTGGTCGATCGACGAGGGGCTGAGCCTCAACGAAATATTCTTCGACAATGTGCGGGTGCCCGCCGAAAATCTGGTCGGCGAGCCAGGTCAGGGCTGGAGCTATGCCAAATTCCTGCTGACCCACGAGCGAACCACCTCGGCCGTGGTCTCGCATACCAAGCGCGATGTCGATCAAGTCCGCCATCTGGCAGCGGCCGCGCGCTCCGGAAGCGGCGTGCTCCTCGATGACCCGGCCTTTGCGGCCAAGCTTGCCCGGCTTGAGGCGGAGGTTATCGCGCTCGAATGGTCGGTGATGCGCGTGCTGCATGCCGCAGAAAACGATGCCGCAGGCAATGCTGTCGCCTCTCTGCTCAAGCTGCGCGGCTCGGAGCTGAGCGAGCGTGCCGCATTGCTCGCGGCGGAAGCGCTGGGCGATCATGGGCTGGCGGTCATGCCCGATCCCGAAGGGAATCATATCCTCCATCACGACGGCCTTTCGCCCGGACTCACCGACGACGAGGCCATCGGTGTTTCGGCAAAGGCCATGTTTCGCCGCGCGACCACGATCTACGGCGGCGCCAGCGAAATCCAGCGCACGCTTATTGCCAAATCCATTCTGGGGCTCTGATCGAAAATGGACTTCAACCTCACCTCCGAACAGGAAGCCCTAGCAGACAGCGTGGCCCGCTTCACCGCGCGCGACTACACCTTCGAAGCGCGCAACCGGCTGATCGGTGAAGGCACCGGTCTCGACAAAAGGCACTGGCAGGCTTTCGCAGACCTTGGCTGGCTCGGTGCCGGACTTGCTGAGGATGCGGGCGGCTACGGTGGCGGCCCGGTCGAGAACATGATCATCATGGAGGGCTTTGGCCGCGCGCTGGTGCTCGAACCGTTCCTGCCGGTCGCGCTGGTCGCGGTGCAGACACTGGCCGCGCTACCCCCATCAACCTTGCGCGACATGCTGATCGCCGAAATCGTTGCCGGCGACGCGATAGTGGCCGTCGCACATGGCGAAATCGCAGCGCGGGGCGCGCCTGACTATGTCGAAACCGTGTATGAGGGCAGCCGGATCACCGGCGCCAAGTCGATGGTGATCGGCGGCCATGCCGCCAGCCGATTGATCGTTTCGGCGCGCAGTCCGGAGGGGCTCGGGCTCTATCTGGTCGATCCCGCCGCATCCGGCATTTCCACACGGCACTATCGCCTGCTCGACAATCAGCATGCCGTCGATCTGGCATTTGAGAACGCGCCAGTGCTCGAAACGCTGGCCCGGCCCGGCGAGGGCGAAGCGGTGATTGCCGCAGGGCTCGCCCATGGCCTCGTCGGAGTCAGTGCCGAAGCGGTAGGCGCAATGGATGCGGCGATCCGCATGACCCGCGACTACATCACCACCCGCCGCCAGTTCGGCACGACGCTGAGTACATTCCAGACCCTGCAACATCGCATGGCCGATATGCTCGTCGAAATGGAGCTTTCCCGTTCGATCCTCTATCAAGGGATCGCGTCACTCGGGCAATCCGGTGTGCAGTGCACCCGCGCGCTCGCCGCGATGAAAGCCATTGTCAGCAGCGCGGCACTGTTCGTCGGGCGCAACGCTGTCCAGCTGCATGGCGGGATCGGCATGACCGAAGAATACGCCATCGGCCACTACTACAGGCGCCTGTTCGTCATCTCCGGACAGTTCGGCGGTGAAAGTCTCCACCTGAAGACCATGGCCGGCCTGTCCCAGTCCTTCTGGACTGAACCAACCTCGCGGCCCTCACCCATCATGGCCTAGACCAAAGCGCGGGCGCCGCTTTTCGAGAAAGGCGGTGACCCCCTCGGCAAAATCGGGCTCGATGCAACATTGCCCGATTGCGCGGACTTCCGCCTCCATCTGCTCGATCAGTGAGCGCGTTTCGCTTTCGAGCAGCAAGGTCTTGCTGCGACCGGCCGCCTTGTGCGCCACTTCGCGCAAGGATTTGAGCAAAGCGGCCAAAGCGGCTTCCAGCGCGGCCTTGGGATGCAATTCATCGATGATGCCAAGTGCGTGCCCCTCAGCGGCAGTGACCCTTGCGCCGATCAGAGCCAACTTCCGCGCCGCCTTTGGCCCGACCACCCGCGGCAGCAGATATGTCAACGCCAGATCGAGCGGCAATCCGATGCGCGGCTGGGCA
>CANFIV010000129.1 GCA_947446935.1 Sphingomonadaceae bacterium
CATTGCGGCTGCCTCGGCCGGGATCGGCCCGGACGCTATCGGCTGCGCGCTCGGCGGGGGCGCAACTGCGGGCATGACTTCAGTAGCGGGTGCTGCCGCCGGAAGCTGGTTTCCCTTGCGGCTCAGGTGCGGGGCCGTGAGCGCCTTGCCGATCTCAAGCGCGCCGCAAGTCGGGCAGGACACGGGCCCGCGCGCCTGTTGACCGGCAAAATCCTCTGACGAGGAAAACCAACCTTCGAACCTGTGGCCGCCCGCGCGGCATTCAAGATCATAGACAATCATGGGTTTGATCTAGGCATCGCGCGCCGGTTCGCAAGGCTGGGGACTTGCTGGCGAATCTCGCCGATGCGCGCAAGGTCGATATCGGCATAGCCCAGAACGCCGTGGGGGCCGCTCTCGCTGCCCATATCGAGCAGCACGTCGCCCCACGGATCGACAACGAGGCTGTGGCCATAAGTCTCGCGCCCGTCGGCATGGCGACCGACTTGCGCGGCAGCGATCACAAAGGCGCTCGCCTCGACCGCGCGGGCGCGCTGAAGCAGGTGCCAGTGAGCGCGGCCAGTGGGCACGGTGAACGCGGCCGGGATGGCGATGGCGTCACACTTCAGGCGCCCCAGTTCCTCGAACAGCGCGGGGAAGCGGATATCGTAGCAGATCGCGAGGCCAAGCCGACCCAGCGGGCAGTCCACCGTCACCACCGCCTCGCCCGGCTGATAGGCGGCTGATTCGCGCCATGTCTCGCCGCTTGCCAGATCGACATCGAACATGTGGATCTTGTCGTAGCGCGCGGCGATCTCGCCCGCCGGATCGATGACAAAAGCCCGGTTGGCCCAGCGCGCGACGCCTTGCTCATCTTTCGCGGCCTGCACGGCAAGGCTGCCGATATGGACCCAGATACCAGCCTTCGCCGCGGCATTGCGCACCGTTTCGAGGACCGGGCTCTCCGCTTCGGCCACAACATGGCGCGATCCACGCGCGCGGTCCCGGTCCAGCAGGCCAGACATTTCTGGGGTGAACAGCATCGCCGCGCCGTTTCCTGCAGCCTCGGCCACTGCAGCAGCCATCGCCGCAGCATTCGCCGCAGGATCGATACCGGTGGTCATTTGCAGCAGCGCGACGCGCGGCCGGGTGGAGGCCGATTCGCTCATGCGGCGAGAAGCGGATCGAGCTTGCCCTTGGCATCCAGCGCAGCGAGATCATCCGATCCACCGACATGGGTGCCGTTGATGAAGATCTGCGGCACCGTGCTGCTCCCGGGTGCCCGCTCGAGCATCTCGGCGCGCTTCGGGCCGCCCATAGTAATATCGTATTCGGTGTATGTGACGCCCTTGGACGACAACAGCGCGCGGGCGCGGCTGCAATAGGGGCAGCCCCACTTGGTGTAGATTTCGACGTTCGGATTCGGTGTTGCGGGATCGCTCATCGGGACCTCTTGAAAACCATAAATTGCTAACACACATGGAGGTTCGTGTCATGCGCCGCAAGTCGGGCGTGACCGATCAAGCCACCGGGGTGCCGCATGCGGGCCCCGTATTCCTGCAGATTGCTCAACAAAGAGGATATTGCCATGGATCGTTTCGATTTCACCCCCTACCGCCGCTCGACTGTCGGTTTCGACCGCCTGTTTGACCTGCTTGAGCGCCAGGCGCGCGCCAACGCGGGCGACAACTACCCCCCGTTCAACATCGAACGCCGCGGTGATGACAGCTACCGGATCACCCTCGCGGTTGCCGGCTTCAAACCCCATGACCTCGACATCACCGCACAGCAGAACCTGCTGGTGATCAAGGGCCAGCGCGCCGAGCCGGAGGACAAGCAATTCCTCCATGTCGGCATCGCCAACCGGGGCTTCGAGCGCCGCTTCGAACTCGCGGATTTCGTGCGTGTCGACGCCGCCGACCTTGCCGACGGGCTGCTCACGATTGATCTCGTGCGCGAAGTGCCAGAGGCGATGAAGCCGAAGAAGGTGCTGATCGGTGGCAGCGCGAAGCCGCTCACCGTGGTCGAAGGCGACGCCAGCGAAGCCGCCTGAACCCTTTACCTCCCACCACTCTCCAGCCGGGGGCGGCCTGCCATGGGCCGCCCCTTTCCGCTTCAGCGCTTTGCGGTGGTGATCGCCCAGCGCCAGGGAGCGAGCGAACGGGGCTTCCCGCCTACCTTATAGGTCTGCGCGGTGGCGGTTAGATTGACTTCAACCCGCACCCGGTCCGCGCCCTTGATCCGGCGGAAGGCAAAAACGGCCGGATTGCCGGTCTCGATGATCTGCAGATTGCCCGGCTCATGCGCGCTCGAAAGCGCGGGATGCGCGTGCTTGAGCCCCAGCAGCATGCGGTAAAGCCCGGCTCGGCTGTAATGGCCCCACACGATCGCGTCCTTGTCGAAGAACTTGAGGCGCTTGTTCAGCGCGTCTTCCTGCCCGCCATAAACCAGCGGCATGCCCGGCAAAGTGGCGGCAAGCACGGCCATGGCATCGGCCCCGTCGCCATAAAGCTCACGGTCGGTGCCGTTCCACGAGTTCTCGTCATGATCGCTCGTGAAGGTCATCCGGTAAGCGCCTGCCGGATAGCGGCGGGCGGGCTCGGTATAGAGCTTCGCCAGATCGCGGGCATCGCCCTTCCCTTTCGCGACATCGACCAGCTTGTGGTAGAGCTTCCAGTCATACGTCATGTCGAAAGCACGGGCCTGCAGATCGGGCGTATCGGCCTCGGCCAGCATGAACATCGGCTTCGTCCTGTCGAGCGCGGCGCGGGCCTGATCCCAAAAATCGACCGGCAGGTTCCACGCCACATCGCAGCGGAAGCCGTCAATATTCGCCGCCTTGATCCAGTAGCGCATGGCTTCGATCATCCCCGCGCGCACTTCCGGCTTGCGGTAGTCGAGCCCGATCACATCGGCCCAGACTTCCTGATGGTGATCGCTGAGGTCGGTATAGTGATAGCCTTCAAGCTCTCCCTGCGCATTGCGAAGATACCAGTCGGGATGCTGCTTCACCCACACGTTGTCCCAACCGGTGTGGTTGGCCACCCAATCGATAAGGACCTTGAAGCCCAGCTTGTGCGCGGCCGCTACGAGATGTTTCAGATCATCTAGCGTGCCGTATTCGGGATTGACCGCGGTATAGTCGCTTACCGCGTAGTAACTGCCCAGCGTGCCTTTGCGCTCCTTCTTGCTGATGGGGTTCACCGGCATCAGCCAGAGTACATCAACCCCCAAGCGCCGGATGCGCGGCAAGTGCTCCTCTAAGGCGCGGAAAGTGCCCTCCGGTGTGAACTGCCGGATATTGACCTCGTAGATCGTCGCCGATTTCGACCAGGCCGGGTGGACGACCTGCGTCACCCCATCGGTGAGCGGGAGCGGCTCGGCGGCCTTCGCGATCTGAGGCAGCGCGAGCAGCGCGGCGAGCGGGAGCAACTGGGCGGACAGGAAACGGGTCAGGGCCATGCCGACCACCCTAATGCAAACGTTTTCGGCGGCTAGATGACATTCGTATACGCAGGGGCCGGTCTCACCAAGCCTCGGCGATATCCACCAGCGCAGTGCGATCAAGCACCGTAACGCGCCCACCCTTGAGCGCCACGATCCCGCCATCGGCCCAGGCCGAAAGCTGGCGGTTGATCTGCTCGCGCGACATGCCGGCAAAGTTGCCCAATTCGCCTTGGCTGAGCGCGATTTTGAGGCGGGTCTCCGAAGGGTCGCCTCCTTCGCCTTCGCCGCCCATCATCAGGCGGAGCAGGAAGCGGGCGAGCCGCGGGCCGGAGGTATAGGCGCGGTCAGCCTCGATCACCGTATTGTTCTGGCGCAGTCGGCGGGCCATGGCCTGCAGCAGCCGCAGCGCGAGCCCCTGATGCTTGCCGATGATCTCGGCAAAGGCCGTGCGGCTGAGGCTCAGCGCCTCAACCGGCTCGATCGTCTCGACACTCGCAGTGCGCTCACCGCCATCAAGGAACGCGATCTCGCCCAGCACCGCACCGCGTTCGGCATAATCGAGCACGATTTCGCGGCCATTGGCCGCCACCATACTCACGCGCGCCAGGCCCTTGAGCACGATCCACAGCGTATCGCCGGGATCACCTTGAAGGATGATCGCCTGGCCCGGCTTGAACGCGCGCACGGTTCCGCGCGCGGCGATATCGGCCAACTCTTCAGCAGAGCAGCCCGCAAGCAGGTTGGACGATGTCAATGTATCGGCAAGCGTGGCGGCATCCATGGCAATCCCCCTATCGTTGGAAGACTAACCCGCAGCGCGCCCGCTTGGCCAGATCAAACGAGGCAATCAGACCAATCGGGCCTGCTTCACCGCTGCGCCGATAAAGCCCTTGAAGAGCGGATGCGGCTCGAACGGGCGGCTCTTGAGCTCGGGGTGGAACTGCACACCGATAAACCACGGGTGGTCCGGACGCTCGACGATTTCGGGCAGCAGGCCATCGGGCGACATGCCCGAGAACACGAGGCCGCCCGCTTCCAGGGGTTCGCGGTAGGCCACGTTGACTTCGTAGCGGTGGCGATGGCGCTCGCTGATTGAGGCCGCGTCGTAAATTCGCGCGACATGGCTGTTGCCAGAAAGCTGCGCCTCATAGGCACCGAGGCGCATAGTGCCGCCAAGATCGCCCCCGGCGGCGCGGGTTTCAAGGCCTTCAGGCGTCATCCATTCGGTGATGATGCCCACCACCGGCTCGGTAGTCTCGCCGAATTCAGTGGAAGAGGCCTCCCCGATTCCGGCCAGATTGCGGGCCCCCTCGATGCAGGCCATCTGCATACCGAGACAGATACCGAAGAACGGCACGCCGCGCTCGCGCGCAAAGCGTACGCTGGCGATCTTGCCTTCAGTGCCGCGCTCGCCAAACCCGCCGGGCACAAGAATGCCGTGCATCGGCTCAAGATGCGCCGCGATCTCCGCGTCGCCCTTCTCGAAAATCTCGGCATCGATCCAGCGGATGTTGACCTTGACCCGGTTGGCCATACCGCCATGGACCAGCGCCTCGTTCAGCGACTTGTAGGCGTCCTGCAGGCCGACGTACTTGCCGACCACGCCAATGGTCACTTCGCCCTCCGGGTTTTGATGGCGATCGACGATATCGGTCCAACGCGCCAGATCAGGCGAAGGGCTGCTCAGGCCAAAGTGGCGCAGGACCTCGTTGTCGAGACCCTCGCCATGATACTGCAGCGGCACCGAATAGATGCTCTGCGCATCGAGCGCGGGAATCACCGCTTCCTTCCGCACGTTACAGAACAGCGCGATCTTCGCGCGCTCGTTCTCGGGCAAGGGCTTCTCGCAGCGGCACAGCAGAATATCGGGCTGAATGCCGAGCCCGGTCAGCTCCCGCACCGAATGCTGAGTGGGCTTGGTCTTCAGCTCACCAGCCGCAGCGATATAGGGCACGAGCGTAACGTGGACGAAGCAGGTTGTCTCGCGTCCCAATTCGTTGCGCAGTTGGCGGATTGCCTCGATGAACGGCAGGCTCTCGATGTC
>CANFIV010000130.1 GCA_947446935.1 Sphingomonadaceae bacterium
GATCGAGCTGTGCAATCCCGCAATAGAACCGAAGATCACCGCCACACCCTTGGATGCCGTCAACTGCGCCTCCACCTTCATGCAGCAGGCCATCACGCTATTGAGATTGACATCCACCACCTTGCGGAAGGTCTCCATCTCGAATTCCTTGCGGGAATAGGCCACAATACCCTGACAGGTCACCAGCACGTCGAGCGTCTCAAACGGCAGAAGCGCCTGCGCCACCGCTTCGAAATCGGCGACGTCGACTTGCGAATAGCCAAGCCCGGTCAGGTCCGAACCGTCCTTGGCATGGTAGGCCTCGCGCGGGCGGGTTCCCCATACGAAGACATCGGCCCCGCGCGCGCGAAAAGCCTGCGCGACACCATTGCCTATGCCGCTTGACCCGCCGACGACGAGCACTTTCTTCCCGCTAAAATCCAGTTCTTGCATGTGCACCTCCGAAGGCCTCTCAGCCATGTCGCTCGAGCGTCGCCAGCGCGCGTGCGTTGAGCGCGGCAGCGCCGCGATGCAGCCGCTCCCCGACGTCGGTGTCCGCAAGCCCGGCACAGGCGCGGGCGAAGGTTCCCTCAAGGATGATCGCCAGCTTGTAACAAGCCAGCACCTCGAACCAGACGAAGTCGTCCATGGCGCGGCCCGTGCAGGCAGCGTAGTGCGCAATCAGTTCATCCCGCACCGGGAAGGAGTCCCACGGCTCGACCTTGAGGCTGAGCGGGCCCGAGCCATCGGGGTCGGGCCAAGCAGCCAGCAATCGACCAAGGTCCAGCAACGGATCGCCAAGTGTCGAAAGCTCCCAGTCGAGGATCGCGGTCAACTCTCCGTCGGGGGCAAACAGCACGTTGCCGATGTGGTAATCCCCATGCATCAGGCCGCGCTGCCACTGCCGCGGGCGATGCGCGTCGAGCCAAGTGCCCAGCAGCTCGGCTCCGTCCAGCCCACCCGGCCCGGGCCAGCCGGCGAACTGCGCGTAGCTATCAAGCTGCTTTTTCCAGCGCGGAACCTGCCTCTCGATAAATGTGTCGAGCTTTCCAAAATCAGCCAGGCCAACCGCGACAGGATCGATTGCGGCAATGGCAGCAATACCCTCAACCATCGCCAGACCCATGCGGCGGCGCACCCGGGGGTTGACCAAGGCGGCTTCTCCCAGACCAACCGCCGCATTGAAACCATCGACTGCATCGGTAATCAGAAACGGCGCGCCGATGACTTGCTTGTCCGCGCAGTGTCCGCGAAACCGAGGGTGTGGCACCGGCGTTCCGGCAAGGCTGGCCAGCACTAGCGCTTCACGGCGGATCGTCTGCTCTGCCTCTGGCCGGGCATGGATCGCCGGTCGGCGCAAGACGAAGCCCGAACCACCGATCATGATTCGAAACAGGATGTTCTGGGTGCCGCCGCTCAGCCGTTCGACCGACGTGATCGCGCCGCTGGCAATGCCCTCGGCATTCAACCACTGCCCGAGCCTCGATCTGCTGTCCTCCTCCATTGCGGCGTGATCCCAAAAGGCTTGTGCACGCGCAACGCGCAATACTTGCCTCTGGAGGTCATGAGCCTTGGTTTGGCATTTTGCCGAGTTGCAGCCCAAAGAGTCGCTGGTATGGTTTGCACTTATCCGTAACAGGATCGAGATTGACCAAACCAACGGGGCGAACGGTGCAATCAGAGGACAACGAGAATGGACGCAACGAGCCGCGCATCGGCACGGTAGCGTCCACGATCGCCATCTTGCGGCAGCTCGCTTCGGCCCAGTCCCCGTTGGGCGTGAACGCCATCGCGCGGTCTTTGTCTCTTACCCCAAGTTCCTGCTTCAATATTCTCAAGACCCTCGCCAGCGAGAATATTGTCGACTTCGATCCCAACACGAAGCTCTACACCCTCGGTGCCGGACTGGTGTCGATTGCCCGCAATGCGCTCGATCCGGACGCGGCTTATGAGATCGTCAGGTCTCGGCTGGAAGCGCTGGCCGAAACCTGGGGGATGACCGCGGGCCTGTGGCGCGCCCATTCGGACCGCATCCTGCTGGTAGGCTATGTCGCCGGTGCACGCATGATGCGAATCCAGATGACCGTGGGTCAGCGCTTGCCCAAGCTGATCGGCTCGGTGGGGCGGTGCATGGCCGCTGCCATGGACCTCGACCGGGCAGAACTTGCCAGACGTTTTGCCGATCTGCGCTGGGAAAGCGCGCCGTCATTCGATCAGTATTACGAGCAGGTCCAGCAGGCCAAGCGGCAAGGCTGGAGCATTGACCGCGGCCAGTTTGTGCGCGGCGCGACCACCATTGCCGTGCCGCTGCAACGGGAGGACGGCGATCTCAAGTATTGCCTCGTCACCACAATGTTCACCGGCCAGCACGATGACGAGGCGGTCAAGCTGATCGTCAAGGAGCTTCAGCAGATCGCGCGCTGGGCCTCTCGCCCGATTGATGGCTCTGGCGTGATCCAGCCGCAGCACTATCGCCGATCGTCCAGCCAGGCCTGAACCCGAACCGGGCCCTATCCCCGATTTCCCCGACCGAGCGCCGCGTCACGCCCGGCTCGCCGCCCGGAAAACACGCCGTCCGCCAGCGATAGTCCGCTGATATAGCCGTTTGAGGGCAAACCCATGGCAGCGCGGCCCGCAGCGTAGAGCCCGTCGATGGGTGAGCCATCCGGCCGCAGGACTACGCCGCGCAGTTCATCGACACTGAGCCCGCCAAGCGTGAAGAAGATGCAGAACGAATAGGGATTGCCAACCGAGGTGTTGAGCGCCCGATAGGGGCCCCGGCCCAAGGGCCGGACATAATCCGGGTTCTTGCCCATCGGATCGCCCTGCCCCGCCGCAATCGCAGAGTTTGTTTCGGCGACCGTGGCTTCCAGTTTTTCCGCAGGGACCCCGATCTTGCCGGCCAGTTCAGCCAGTGTATGGCCCCGTTTGGTGCCGCCGAAAAAGAGGTTGAGCAGCGCCGGAGCCAGGTAGGGTTTGAAGGTGCCGTCGCCGGTCGGAATGCATTGGCGCAGCAAGGTGCGGTGCAAATCCCGGTCGATGATGATCCAGGCATCGCCATCGGGCTGGTCCATGATCGCACCGCCGAGCAGTGCGTTGTAGGCATCCTCGTTGACGAACCGTTCGCCCCGGCGATTGACAATGATGCCCTGCACCAGCGCATTGGGCGGCGCGATCATGCGGCCCAAAAACGCGTGATCCATCTTGCCGACCGCACCCCCGGCTGAGACGCCGAGCTGAATCCCCCCGCCGCTGCACCCCATCGAGCCCAGCCGCATGAGTGCGCTGTTGCGATCGGCCAGAAACGGCATGTGAGCGCGCACCATGTCAACGTTGTATCCGAAACCGCCGGTCGAGAGAATCACGCCGCTGCGGGCGCGGATCAGCCGGCGGCGGCCCACCTGCAACTCGAACGCCAGCGCCTCGGCGATCGCTTTTTCGGCGCGGGTCGTATTGAACGGGCGCATCGGATCGACTTTGGCATAGAGCGCCATGTGCTTCTGGCGATCGACGGGATCGACGATCTCGATGATTTCGAGCCCGACCACCGATCCTTCGCCGTCAACCACCAGCCGCTGGACCCGGCTGTGCGTCAGCACGGGGATTTCGAGGCGCTCGACAGCCCGTTTCAGACCATCAAAGTAGGCATAGCCCGTCCAGCCCGCGCCCTTGGTGCGATGCCCGCGTGCCGCCGGTGCGGCGGTGGCAGCAAATGCAGGGACCTTCTCGTTGCCTGCATAATAAAGGTACTTGTCCTCGGGCGGATAGTTGGTCTTCCCGCTGTAAAGCGAGCCCTCGAAGCCCAGCCCGTGGGCGGTCAACCACTCGATATTGGCAACGCTTTCATCGCAGAAACGCTGCAAGGTCGCGTCACTCACAGCGCCCTTGCACTCCTGCACAAGGTAGCGGAACATCTCATCAGGGTTGTCGGCTACGCCAGCCTCCTTCTGGAAGCGCGTCCCGCCGCCCGCATAGTAGACCCCGCCCGAATTGGCCGTTGATCCGCCGCCTTCGAAACGCTCGACAATCAGTACTTTGGCGTCTTGTTCGCACGCTTCAAGCGCTGCCGCCGCGCCCGCACCGCCAAACCCGACGACGACAACATCGGCTTCCAAATCCCACGAGAGATTGTCGGGCGACGCAATCGTGATGACATTCTCGGCCACGAGGCCTTGCCCCGCAACTGCCGCCAATTCCGCATCCACCATGTCGCACGCCCCTCCTATTGGGGCACCACAGTAACCTGTGCCAGCGCGCAAGGTGTTGCCCTGTTCTGCGCCGCGCGTTGCTTGGCGCTGCATCGCCCCGTTTCGCGCTTTGCAGTCGCCGTCCGGCCATGAGACGCAAGACGCGGCGGCAAAGAGGGAGCAGCATCATGGATCGCAGTGGGCAGGTGGCCCTTGTCATCGGCGGTACCGGCGCGCTCGGTGCAGCAATCGCGGAGCGCCTAGCTGAAGAAGGCGCAGACGTGGCGTTCAGCTATCACAGCAATGCGGCCAAAGCCGCCGCGTTGGAGCAACGCATTGCAGCAAGCGGCCAGCGCAGCCACAGCGCGCGCGTGGCACTCGAAGATGCCGATGCAGTGGCGGGCTTCGTAGATGATCTAGTTTCCCGATTGGGCGGCCTGGATACGTTGGTCTATGCCGCCGGCCCGGCCTTCGATTTGAACTTTGTGGCCAAAGTGCCGCCGCTGGATTGGAGCCGGGTGATCGACGCCGATCTCAAGGGCTGCTTCAACGCAGTCCATGCTGCGCTGCCTCATTTGCGCAAGCGCGCGGGTTCAATCGTGGCGGTAACTGCCGCCGGGGTCGAGCGGGCGATTGCGCGCGATATCCTGTCGTTGGCGCCCAAAGCTGCGATCACGGCGCTCATGCGCGGCGTCGCGCTAGAAGAAGGCCGAAACGGCATTCGCGCCAATTGCGTGGCACCGGGGTATATCGCAGGCGGGATCGGCCAGGCAATCATGGATGCGGTGGGCGAGGACATGGCCAACTCGCTGATCAAAGCCGTGCCGCTACGGCGCATGGGAACATGTGAGGAGATTGCCGACGCGGTTGCCTATCTCAGTTCCGGGCTGGCTTCCTACATAACCGGCACCACCCTGTTCGTGTCGGGAGGCATGGAGCTTTGAGCGAGCCTGCGCGCGTCGGCTATCGGACAATACCCGGCGGCTGGAACGTCCGCTGGGATGAAGACCGGGCCGAGCGTGCGCGCGCAGCAGGGGTTTGGCCAAACCGCACCATCGCCGAAATGGCCGCCGTGCGCGCGGCTGAGGCCCCTGACCGGCTACACATAGTCGATGGCGATCGCAGCGTTACGGTGGGCACCGTCTACACAATGGCAACACGTTTGGCGGGTGCCCTCGTGGCGGCAGGGTTGGAGCCGGGTGATACCATTGCTTTCCAGTTGCCCAACTGGTGGGAAGCCACAGTGATCAACCTCGCCGCCGCAATGACAGGACTGGTGATTAATCCGATTGTGCCGATAA
>CANFIV010000131.1 GCA_947446935.1 Sphingomonadaceae bacterium
CCTTCGGCCCGCCGGACGAACTGACCTCGATTCTCGGTCGCACGCTGGGTGTGCCGATCTTCCAGGAGCAGGCGATGAAGATCGCGCTCGATGCGGCCAAGTTCACCGGCGCAGAAGCCAACCGCCTGCGCAAAGCCATGGCCACGTTCCGCAGCCGGGGCATGGTCGACGAATTGCAGGACATGATGGTCGAACGCATGACCGCGCGCGGCTATGATCGCGATTTCGCGCAGCGCTGCTTCAATCAGATTCGGGGCTTTGGCGAATACGGCTTTCCCGAAAGCCACGCCGCCAGTTTTGCGCACCTCGTTTATGTTTCGAGCTGGTTGAAGTGCCACTATCCGGCGGCGTTTGCCTGCGGGCTGCTCAATTCGCAGCCGATGGGCTTCTATGCGCCCGCGCAGATCGTTCGCGATGCGGCGGAACACGGGGTGGCAGTGCTGCCGGTGGATGTGAACCACTCGGTGTGGGATTGCACGCTGGAGGTTTTGGAGGATTCGCGCAGAGGCGCGGAGGCGCAGAGCGGGCGTGATTGCGGCGAAGCCGCTCTATCGCCGGGCAGCAGCTTTTGCGGGGATGAAGAAGAGCCTCTCTGCGCCTCTGCGCCTCTGCGCGAACGCAAAATGGCGCTCCGCCTTGGCCTGCGCCAGATCGACGGTCTCCCCGAACACGTGGCCGCTGCGCTGGTTTCAGCGCGCGAGGCTGGCGGAAAATTCGCCGATGTCGCCGCGCTCAAGGTGCGGGCAGGGCTTTCCCCCGCGGTGATCGAGCGGCTCGCGGCGGCTGATGCGTTTGGGTCGATGGGTCTGCCGCGCCGGCAGGCGCTGTGGGATGCGCGCAGCTTGATTGCCGCGAATGCGCTGCCGTTGTTCGCCGCCGCCGATGCGCGTGAGGAGGGCGAGGAGCGCGCCCGCACCCGGCTGCCGGTCATGCCGCTTTCGGAGGAAGTGGTGGCCGATTATCAGACCCAGCGGCTCTCGCTGAAGGCGCATCCACTCGCCTTCCTGCGCGCGGAACTGGCCGAGCGCGGTTTCGTGCGTGCGGCGGATTTGCGGGAACGGAAGGTGCGCTCGATGGTGCGGGTGGCAGGCGTTGTGCTGGTGCGCCAGCAGCCGGGCAGCGCCAAGGGGGTCTGCTTTATCACCTTGGAAGACGAGACCGGGGTGATCAACCTCGTCATCTGGCCTGATCTCAAGGAGAAGCAGCGCAGCGTGGTGATGGGCGCGCGGCTGATGGAAGTGCGCGGGCGGGTCGAATACGACGACGAGGTGATCCACGTGATCGCCCAGCACCTGACCGATGCGAGCGAGGGGCTGGCGCGCCTTTCCGACGATCCGCTGCAGCCCGCCATGGCCCGCGCCGACGAGGTAAACCGGCCGATCCCCGGCCGCGTGCCGCCGCCCACGCGCGGCCATCCGCGCAATGTGCGGGTGATCCCCAAGTCGCGGGACTTTCATTGAGGGCCACTGGAATGCCACAATTGCGCCGCGACCCGTGGCTAGCACTCCGCGCATGGAAATCGTGAAACTGGGACCCGCAGATACGGAGCGCTTCCTCGCGCTGCGTCACGCCATGTTTGAAGCCGAAGCGATGAGCTTTCGCGGTGCCGGTGCGGACGATGATGCCATCGGCATGGCGGCGTGGCGCGAACGGCTGGCGCGCGACCATGTCTATGCCGTGGTGCGAGATGGCCAATGGCTGGCTGTGGGCGGCCTGACGCGCCTTGCCGGAGCCAAGCTGGATCACAAGGGCCTCGTCTGGGGCATGTATGCCGTGCCCGCCGCACGTGGCACTGGCGCTGCGGCGCGCATTCTCGATCAGCTGGAAGCCACCGCACAAGAACTTGGCCTGCGCCAGTTGCAACTGACCCTTATGGCCGACAACGCACGCGCACGCCGTGTCTATGAGCGCCATGGCTACGTGCTCTATGCGATCGAGCCGGATTCGGTGCGGCGTGACGGCGAGTTTGCCGACGAAGCGCTGATGTGGAAGCGGCTGTAGAGTCCCTGACGCATCTATCGGGAACCAAATCTGGCCCACAATTTCGGATATCGTTTGGCAAGCTCAGCCGGATTGTCGCTGAAACGAGCACCACGCGGGCTTTCGGCATACATCATGCCCGCAACGACCGGCATCTCATTCCAATCGCGACCAGTCTTTGCCGACCATGCTTCGCGCGCGACGTAGGCGAAATCCTCAAACTCCAGAATGTTCTGACGACCCGGACCAAGCACATCCGCCAAGCTGTCGGAACAAATTGCGAGCGACTGGCAAGGGTTTCGGCTCCGGCGGCAAAGGTCGTTTGTGCCTGCAGTCCGAAAACCACCAAGATTACCAGCCTCAGACTCACACGCCTGACCAAACCGCACTCCCTTGTTGGATATGCTGTGCTCAACTGGTGCAGGGTGCTTTACGCCGGCCCTCAGCTCCGCAGCCGCTCGATCCCCTGCGCCAGCGCGACATAGAGCTTGCCCATGTCGGACGAGAGCAGCGTCACGCCCAAGGCATGGCCATCACGCGTGGAGAGCAGCTGGCGCAACATCGATTCGAAATCGTGGATGTAGCGGTTCACATGGCCGCGGAACTCTTCGTCCGCTTCGTAATGCTGCTGCACCGCGCGCACTTCGCTGTTGTC
The DNA here is from genome assembly GCA_947446935.1 of Sphingomonadaceae bacterium. Taxonomy (GTDB): domain Bacteria; phylum Pseudomonadota; class Alphaproteobacteria; order Sphingomonadales; family Sphingomonadaceae; genus Novosphingobium. Next base: position 2,636 of record CANFIV010000131.1, read on the forward strand.
GAGAAGGCTGACCGCGCGGCGCGTGAAGATGCCGCGATCTCCGCGCAGATAGGAGGCCCATGCGGTCTCGGAGACGTCGGCCGAAAGCACTTTGGCGATGTCGATCGAGGTGGAATTGAGCGATTCGGTGATGAGTGCGGTGCGGCGGGCGAAGTCGTTGTCGACGGCTTCCTCGGCGCGTTCGCGGGCGCGGGTCACGCGATTTTCGAGATTGCCCGCGAGTTCGTCGACTTTGGCGAGCTGGTCGCGCATCTGGATCGCGGTTTCGCGGCTTGCGGCGGCGGCGTTGTCGATTGCGTCTTCTAGCCGGGCGATCAACTCGGCCCCACGGCCCTGAAGCACCCGCACGATCGCGGCGCTGCTGTCCTCGCCCAGCTTCTCGGCCAGAGCAGCGATTTCGCGCGAGGTGCTTTCACGCAGGGTCTCGCCCGCGCGTCCGGCGGCAGAAGTGAGGTCGGCAATCGCGCCGGAGAGACGGCCTTCGATATCCCGCGACAGCGCATCGCTTTCAAGCCGCGCTGCTGCCAGCATCTCGCGTAGCCCGGCAAGGCGGTTGTCCTGCTGTGCCGCGTCGCTGGCAAACGCCTGCTGCAACCGGGTCAGTTCGTCGATCGCCGCGACAAGATCGCTGCGCGTTGTCTCTACATGATCCGAGAGTGCCCGGCCGTTGTCGCCAGCTTCGATGAGCGCGGTGCGCAGCAGATCGATCCGCGTCTCAAACCTGCCGAGGCCGGCCTCGGCGCTGCTGAGCGACTGGGGCAATGTTGTGCTGGCGTGTTCGCCGCCAGCCTGAATCAGCTCAAGCAGGCGGACGGCCGAATCCGTGAGTGTATCGATCTGACCATCGGTGCCGGAGAGTGCTGTGCGCATGTCGATCAGGCGCTGGCTGAGCGAACCGAGCGCACGGTCGATCTTGGCCGCCGTGGCATCGCTCTGCTCGCCCGAATTGTGCAAGGTCGATGTGAGCGCGGCCACTTTGTCGGCGATCGCATTGCAATGGTTGCCGAGTTCGCGCGCTTCCTCAAGCTGGCGCTCGCGCTGCGCTTCCACCGCTTGATCGAGATCGGCAAGCTTGCGCGCCAACGCGTCTGCCGCTTCGGCACCGGCCGCAGCCATGGCTGCACGGCGCTCGCTGATCGCGCCGTCAAGCTCGCTCAGGTTGCGGCTGAGTGCGGCGCGCTGTTCGGCCGCCATAACTTCAAGGCTGGCGCGGCGGCGCGAGAGCTGTTCATCCAGCAGCGCCGATTCTTCGGAAAGGCGGCGTGCCAGATCAATCGCGCTCTGTTCGAATGCGGACAGCCGCTCGCGCGAGGTGCCGATGAGCGCTTCGTGGTCGCTGCTGAGCGTTTCGATCGCTTGGCGCAACGCGGCCAGCTGGGTGCCGGAGCGTTCCGCAAAGAGGCTCTGCGCGCTTTCCTCCGCCGTGTTGAGTGCCCGGCTGAAAGCCCCGCTTTCGGCGCGCATCGCGGCGAAGCGGGCACCGAGCGCCGCAAGAGTATCATCCTCGGTTGCGATGATCGAGGCGCGCTGGCTGGCCAGTTCCTCATGCAGCACTTCTGCCCGTGCGCGGATTGCGGCCAGTGCGGCAATCTCTTCCTGGTCGAGCCGCTGGCGGTGCATGTCGGCCTCGGCCGTCAGAGCATCGAACTGGGTGCGGCTGGTCTCGGCGATGCGCGCCGCTGCATCCTCGAACAGCACCATAGCCGCATCAACGCGCTCGCGGATATGAGCAACCTGCCGCTCACTGGCGATGCCGAACTCATTGAGCCGCTGGAACCCTAGAACGAGATCTTCCAGCTGGTTGTGTGCGGTTCGGCCGGCGTTGGCGATGGTGTTGGTCACGTCCTTAGCAGCATTCGCGATCACTGGCAGCTGCCCGCGCAGCTTTTCCATGTTCTCGAGCGCATGGTCCGACACTTCGCCGATCCGATCGACCTGCGCACTGTTGCCCACGATCAGCGACTGGAGCTGACCTGCGTTCGTGCTCAACCGCTCGACCGCGATTCGGCCAAGCGATTCGAGATCGCGCGACTGCGCGGCGATGAAATCGCGGGCGAGCGAAAGCTCGGTGTTGAGCGTGACAAGCCGACGTTCCAGCAACTGCGATTCGTGCGAGAGCAGCCGCGCGGCATCACCGAAGCGCACCGCTTCACGGCGGCTGTTGCGTTGTACCACGAGCAGGGCGACCAGCACGACCAGCACCGGAGTCGACCAGACCGAGATCAACCCGGTCCACACCGCTAGCGGTTGCGTGGTGTGCATGACGGCAAGGTTGCCTGCAACGAATGCGGCCGTCCAAGCTGCGATGGCGAGGATCGCAAGGGCGATCCCTTTCCATTCGCGGGGTATTTTAGGGTATTCCTCCTCGCTGTCGTTCCACATGTCAGAGGCGGCTTCGCCTGCTGCGGGGATTGACCAGCCGCTTTCAGGCACGGTCTCCGAGGCAAAACTGGAAACGCTGGCGCTCGCCTCGCCATCGGAGTCTGCGGTCGTCGAGTCCGCTGCGAGAAGCTTGCCCAGCCGCACGGATGCAGCTTCAGGCTCCTCGCCCTCGACCCCGCTTTCGATAGCGATTATCTTTCTTCCCCCGACCATGTCGGATCCTTTAACACAAGAATGGTGGGCGCTTAAAGGCGGCTTAACCCATTACGAATATTCCTTGGAGCCATGGCTTACCTTGGCGATGCGATCGATGCCCATCTTGCCGCCGCAACCGGCGACGATCCGGCGCTTTTCCGCGAATTGCGGGCGGCGTTTGTGGAGAGCGCTCGGCATCAGCTCGATCTGCTTGGCCGTTCCCGCTGCGA
>CANFIV010000132.1 GCA_947446935.1 Sphingomonadaceae bacterium
ATCGCGGTATCCGGCGATGTCATAGGCCGCACCGGCCTTTTCGAGCAGGCCCGCAAACGCCTTGATCAGCGCCTCATCCGCGCCTTCGACGGTGAGGCACACCGAGGTCTGCGAGCGGGAGGCCGGATCGGCGGCGAGATGGCCGAGCCAGCTGCGTTCCTGCACCAGCTTGTCAAGCGCGGCGGAATTGGCGGCGCAGCGGGCCTTGAGGCCTTCGAGCCCGCCGACCGACTTGGCCCATTCAAGCGCGAAGATCGCGTCTTCCACCGCAAGCATCGAAGGGGTGTTGATCGTCTCGCCCTTGAACACGCCCTCGGTGAGCTTGCCCTTGGAAACGAGGCGGAACACCTTCGGCAGCGGCCAGGAGGGGGTGTAGGTTTCAAGCCGTTCGACCGCGCGGGGGCCGAGGATCAGCACGCCGTGGCCGCCTTCGCCGCCCAGCACCTTCTGCCACGAGAAGGTGGCGACATCGATCTTGGCCCACGGAATGTCGTAGGCAAACACCGCGCTGGTGGCGTCGGCGAAAGTCAGGCCTTCGCGGTCGTCCGGGATCCAGTCACCGTTCGGAACGCGCACGCCCGAGGTGGTGCCGTTCCAGGTGAAGAGCACATCGGTCGACCAATCGACCGCAGCAAGATCGGGAAGCTGGCCATAGTCGGCGCGCGCGATCACGGGATCGATCTTGAGCTGCTTGACTGCATCGGTGACCCAACCCTCACCAAAGCTTTCCCACGCCAGCGTGGTCACGCCGCGTGCACCCAGCATCGTCCACATCGCCATTTCGAAGGCGCCGGTGTCGGAACCGGGCACGATGCCGATGCGATGCGTATCAGGGAGCTGCAGCACCTCGCGCATCAGATCGATGGCAAGTTGAAGGCGCGCCTTGCCGATCTTGGAACGGTGCGAGCGTCCAAGTACTTCGGTGGCGAGTTTTGCGGGATCGTATCCGGGCGGCTTGGCGCAGGGGCCGGACGAGAAGTAAGGGCGCGCAGGTTTGCGCGCCGGCAGATGTGCAGTCATGTAGTCTCTCCTTGCAGAGAGCTCGCGCGGCGTTGGGACCGCGTGGCCCGAGGTCGCTATTAGCGGCGGAGACGCTTCTGTCAACCTGCGCACGGGTGAAGGAGGTTAAGTTCGGGCGGCAACCGGATTTTTACCATAACCTGCGCATAGTGTGTCGATGTTCCGGCAACGCGCCTTCCCTGTGCTCGCCTCAGCGCTCATGGCGATTCTGTCAGGCTGCGTCGGCGCTCCCGAAGCAGCGCGGCGCGCGCCACGCATGGCCACATCATGGACCCCGCCCGCCGCGCCGGAGGGCCGCGTCTGCCTCCTCAATCTTGGCCGCAGCGACGCGAACTTCACGCCCCTGCCCGATCAGTACTATGGCGCGGGCTGCTCGGCGGTCGGTGCGGTGCGGCTGGCCGCGCTGCGCAGCGATGAGGGGCTGCTGCAACTCACCAACCTCGGCCCCGTCACCTGCCCGCTCGCCAACACGCTTTCGGGCTGGGCGCGCTTTGGCGTGGACCGGGCGGCTCAGCAAATCCTCGGCAGCAAGCTGGTGCGGATCGAGACGATGGGCAGCTATTCCTGCCGCAATGTGGCAGGCACCAGCCGCCTTTCGGGCCACGCAACAGCCAATGCGGTCGACGTGAGCGGCTTCGTGCTGGCGGACGGACGGCGGATCACTGTGGCGCGTGATTGGTACGGCGGCGGCCCACAAGTGCGCGCCTTCCTCGATACCGTGCGCGGCAGCGCGTGCAAACGCTTCGGCACAGTCCTGAGCCCGGACTACAACACCGCACACCATGATCACTTCCATCTGGAAGTGGGCGCGGCAAGGCCCTTCTGCAGCTGAGCAGCAAAGCCGTTGGCACTCGAGATCCACAATTGTCGCAAATCGGCACATTTTTGCCCATCAAGCGAGGCATTTTGTCGCGATCAGCGAGCAAAGAAATATGGCGACGCGTCGATTGATAAGTTAATAAAAAGTTATCGATTCGCCGTAGTCAATTCAGGGAGCAGAAATCATGGTCCGGAAAATGATCCTCGGGGCAGTGGCGCTTGCCGCAGCCGGAAATGCACACGCTGCTACGAATATCGTTGCCAACGGTGGGTTCGAAAATCCCGCGATCGGCACCTCGTACGTGCAGTACAATGCGCCGAGCAGTGCGATCTCTGGCTGGACCGTCTCAGGTGGCTCTGTCGATCTCGTCACCAGCCCGTACACGACCAATGAAGGCGTTCAGGCTCTCGATCTTGCCGGCGACTCGCTTGGTACGATTTCGCAAGTGCTGAATACGGTCGCAGGTCAGACCTATGACTTGGTATTTTACTTCAACAACAACAACTATGCCGGTGCAGGAACCTACAGCGGCAAGGTTTCCGTCGGCGGGCTTAGCTCGGTTTTCTCCCATGTTGACGGCACTCCGTGGACCAAGTTTACCGGTTCGTTTGTCGGCACGGGCAGCGACACTCTGACCTTTGATGCGCTCACCATCCAGAACAATGGCGGCGTATTTCTGGACTCGGTCAGTGTTTCGGCTGCGCCTGAACCGGCAGCTTGGTTGATGATGATTGCTGGCTTCGGCATTGTCGGCGCTTCGCTGCGTCGTCGGCGCGCCACGGTCAACGTCCGCTACGCCTGAAACATACTTGAATATTAAGAGAAGCCCGCCGGGGAAACCCGGCGGGCTTTTTGTTTGACCCGGCACGATTCGAATGAAGCCAGTGAAACGGGCAGCGGGCACGGCGGTCCGAACCAACTTCTACAGGCGGGGCTGATCCTTGCGGACATTGACCGCTTACGAAGGGTAGATTCTTGACAGGATCGCGGGCGCGAGGCCAATCGCATCGCCGCCCGAACCGCCCCCTGAAGCTCCTGTTGTCTTGGTGGCGGAAAGCGAGTTGCCGCCCCATACGGAGCGCAAGCACATCGAGATCAAGGCCGACAATGTCGAGCTGGCGGGCGCCGGTCGGCTCGAATTCACCGCCGATGCCGCCCTGGTGATCGCGGCCATGGCCGGCGCGCCATTCACGCGCGGCCAGGCCAGTTGGGGCGAAGGCGAAATCGTTTTCGACCGCGCCGGCCGCACGGTTTCCTGCATCCCCGGTTCATCGGGGATCGAAGCGCGCGCCGAAGAGGCCCTGTGCAGCCAGATCAAGGCCCAGGCCCGGTTTCATAACGATTTCGGATTCGGCCTGCCCTATGACGTCGGGCGGCCTAGCTTCTCGATGCGGTTGAAGCCGGCCATCGCCCCGAACAAGCCGATTGCCTTTTCCCCGGCGGGAAAGGGAGAAGCGTTCACGCTGGTAATGACCGGCAAGGTCGGCGCGGCCGGGTGTTCAATCCTCTACAATCCGTTCGGCGTGGCGGACAGCGAGGCGGTCTGCAAAGCATGGATTGCCGCCGGAAGGCCGGGCCTCAGCACCAGGCCGTCGTCGCAGCGAGCAACGGGCAAACCAAAACGGGCCCGCATTGCGGCCCGGACCCCCAGCCGCAGCGATCTGGTGGAGGTGTTCATCAAGGTCGATCTCAATGCGCGGGAAGTGCTGCTCGACGAGCGGTTGCTGCTCAAAAATCTCGACATCGTCTACCCCGCCGTGCCGCTTGACCAGAGCACCCCGAAGGTCGGCAACGGCACGCTGCAAAATTCGATCAGTTCGACCGGCTATCCGCGCCAGGCACTGATCGAAGAGATCGGCGGCCGGGTAAAGGTCATTGTCGGGTTCGAGCGTGAAGGTTCGCCCTTAAGCTGCCGGCCGGTGCAATCCTCGGGCACCGCCTACCTCGACAACGCGACGTGCGAGATTGCGATGCGGCGCTTGCGATATGAATTCAGCCCAGAGGCACCCGCGTTCAGAGGCATGCGCTACACTGTGGCGGATGTGCGCTGGGTGATCCCGACGGACACGGATCATTGAGGCCTGATGGAACCACGTTTTCAAGGCTGGCGTTGCGTTACTCATCCACCACGCCCGGCGGGCATGGCCCCCCTCCCCATGTGCGCTTCGCAGAAATGGGAAGGATCGGAAAAGAAGGGGCAAGCCGCCAGATCACTCAGCCCAGTGGCTTCGATGCGCAGGCGGACGGCTTCGGCGGCGTGGCGAGCGCCGAGTTTGCCCATCATTTTCATGCGGTGGATTTCGACCGTGCGCGGGCTGATAGCGAGATCGCGGGCGATCGCCTTGTTGCTGCACCCTTCGGCCAGCCGATCGAGCACCTCGCGCTCCCGCATCGATAGCCTGCTGATGCGCTGGCGCGCTTCGGCAGAGCGAGCGCGCAGGCGACGCTGACCATCGGCTTCGCGCGCCGAGCGGCCCACCGCCTCGTTCAGCGGGGCGATCTGTTCGGGCACGGTTAGGTAATCAAACGCACCGGCCTTGATCGCGCGGACCACGGCAGCGATCGGGGGCGCTTCGGCAACAGCGATCACCGGCAACCATTGCCCGGACCGGGTCATCGCCGCGACAAGAGCGGTTATGCCCTCACCCACCGGCTCATCCTGCGCGAGGACGATGCCCCCGGCGGGCGCATGACCAAGGAGCTCATCCGCGTGGGCGTAGATCTCCGCATGATGCCCTGCGGCAAAGGCGAGCCGGGCGAGCCGCGCACGGCGGGCGGAGTCACTATCGAGGACGTGGAGGGTAAAACGTTCGCTCATGGGTTAACCAAACCACGAAGCGCCCTCCTTGGGCCAAACCGGTTAGTTTCATTCTGAACCCACAATGCGCAAAATGGAGCAGTACCTACCTAATTTCCTAAGGGAATTATGCTCGGGAACGGACCTAGTTGACTCAGCGCTGCACCGCTCCGTCCAGACTCGACACAATTTGGTCTAACCTATTTGGATAGGTAAAATTACTTATGCCGCGCGCGGATTAACTACCCGACACGAAGCAGCGGGGCGAGTCGGGAAAGGCGAGTCAGGCGGGACCCTCGAACGAGTAGTCGGGCAGCGAATAGAATGCCTGCCGCAAGGCCTCGCTCCAGCTTGACGAGATCGATTTGAAATAGGCGTCATCCGCCTGAATCCGCTTATGATGCAGCGGGGCAAAACTGTCGCGCTCGATCACCATGAGATCAAACGGCAGACCGACCGAGAGATTGGCTGCGAGCGTTGAATCGAACGAGACCATCATCAGCTTGACCGCATCCTCGAAGCTCATGCCCTTGTCATAGCCGCGCAGCAGGATCGGGCGGCCATACTTGGTCTCGCCGATCTGGAAGAAAGGCGTATCGAACGAGGCCTCGATGAAGTTGCCCTCGGGATAGATCATGAACAGGCGCGGCTCCATGTCGCGGATCTGCCCGGCCACGATCATCGAGGCGGTGAAGCGCGGCCCCTCGCCCTGCATGCCTGAGTCCTGGCGTCCTTCGATCACATCGCGCAGCATGCGGCCGACGATCGTGGCGACCTGAAACATGGTCGGCGCTTCCAGGATC
>CANFIV010000133.1 GCA_947446935.1 Sphingomonadaceae bacterium
CCTCGCCGTCGTCGCGGGCGGCGCGGTGATCGTGCGGCGCATGCGCATGACAGCCAACGAGCTCAAGGCGAGTGAGGCGCAGGCCCAGCACAACGCGCTCCACGATGCGATGACCGGCCTTCCCAACCGCGTCTATTACATGCAGCGCCTGCGCACGCTGCTGGGCGGCTGCCTCGATGGCGGTGCCAGCGGCAATCTGTTCGTCGCTTATATCGATATCGATGGCTTCAAGCTGGTGAACGACACGATGGGCCACCATGTCGGCGACGAACTAGTCCGCCAGGTCGCACACCGGTTGCGCCAGGCGCTGCCGCGCGACGATTTTATCGCGCGCTTCGGCGGCGACGAGTTCGTGCTGCTCCACTGCAGCGACGAGGGCGCGGCGGCGGCCGATCAGCTCGGCAGCCGGATCATTACGCTGATGCGCAGGCCTTTCATCATCTCGGGCAACACGCTCGAGGTTTCGGTCAGCTGCGGCATCAGTTGGGGGCCGGAGCAGAGCGAGGATCCGGGCGAGCTGCTGCGCCGCGCCGATATCGCGCTCTACCGCGCCAAGCAACGCGGCCGCGGCCGCTATCGCCGCTTCACGCCGGACATGGACGCCAGCGTCAAACTGCGCCGCGAAATGGAAATGGAGCTGCGGCTTGCGATCACGCGCGGCGAGCTTTCGGTTGCATATCAGCCGGTGGTCGAAACCGGGACCGGTGTGATCAACGGGTTCGAGGCGCTGCTGCGCTGGAACCACCCGGAGCGGGGCGAGATCCGCCCGGACCTGTTTGTGCCCATTGCCGAGCAGGGCGGGCTGATGATCGCGCTCGGCACCTGGGTGCTGCGCCATGTCTTTACCGAATGCCGCAGCTGGCCAGGCTGCGACATCTCGGTCAATCTCTCGCCGATCCAGATCATGGCGGGCGACTTCATCCCTCTGGTCGCCCAACTGCTCAATGAGACGGGCATGGACCCGAACCGTCTGATATTCGAGGTGACCGAAGGCGTGATGCTCGATCGCAGCGCGCATGTGATCGGGGTGCTGCGCGAATTGAACCGCATGGGGATTCGCGTGGCGCTCGATGATTTCGGGATCGGCTATTCCTCGCTGTCGTACTTGCGCTCGTTCCAGTTCGACCGGATCAAGATTGACCGCTCGTTCGTGCAGAACATCGAGCGCGACCGCGATGCCCATGCCATTTTGTGCGCCATCGTGGCGCTGGGCAAAACGCTGCGGATGAAGGTCGTTGCCGAAGGCGTCGAGACCGAAGTGCAGCGGCTGCTGGTGCAGGCGGCGGGCTGCGAACTGGTGCAGGGCTATCTGTTCTGGCGCGCCATTCCGGCGGAAGATGCACGGGCGCTGCTGGAGCCGGCAGAAGTGTCCGCGCGGATGCGCAAGGCTTCGTAAGCCGCCTTAGCCGCGAGCCGGGGTTGCTGCTTCGGCTGTGACCGTGTTGGGGTAGATGAAGCCCTTGGCCTGGCTCGGCCGCAAGCCCAGCGAGCGGGTTGGCGCGTACCACACACGCACTTCGCTCCAATCGCCAGCGGCGGAAACGTCCACCGCCATCACGCCGCGCTCAACCATGCCCGGGCGCGACCAGTTGGCGTGGTTGATCAGGATATGCCGCTCGTCGACAACCTTGCTGACAACCGCAACGTGGCCATAGGGCATCGAACGCGTTCCGGCGAATGCAAGGACCGCACCGGGCTTCGGGGCATGGCCGCGATCATAACGACCCTCTGCATGGCCCCACCAATCGCGCGCATTGCCGCTGATCTGCACTTCGGAAATCTGCCGTGCATAGGTCACGCACTGGAGGCGGGCATTGGCCTCGGCGGGGAGCGCTGCGAGCGAAAAGAGAGCGAGAAGGGCTGCGACCAGTGTTCTTAGCATGTGCAGCATCACTAAGGATTTGAGTCGATTCGAGGAGTCCGGCCGGGCTCCGTTCATCCTGTGGCAATCACGGTTTATCCCGAGTCTGCACGTGGCTGTGGAACAAATCACAGCGGGGCGGATTTTAGGCCGATTGGCGAACAGCCTCCTGCGGGCAAGGGGCATTCCCCTTGCATCCCCGCGATTCGGGCGCTGGGCGCGATTTGAGGGTTACACAGGGTTACACCGTGTCACCCTCGATTTCTGCATCAACACTATGATCGGAAAAGAAAAATTTGCGCGAGGTGACAGGTGACACTGGATCGCCTGCATTTTTGAGGTCTTGAGCAACGATGACAAAGAGCGTGGCCGCGAGGCCTGCGCAGTCTTATGCCAGTTCAGGGGGATGTAGGAAAATGGTGTGTGGTGGGGTGGCTTCCGTGGCCCTTTTCCAACCTGCGTTGATGAGGCGCTCCTTGCTCCTCCCCCGTTCGGGGGAGGTTGGGTGGGGGTCACCGGAGCTTGCCGGATAGGGCGGATACCCCTCCCCCAACCCCTCCCCACCGGGGAGGGGAGCTACGTTCCGCTATTGGTGCCATTGGATCGTTTGGCTAGCAGAGCTCAAATATCGGGTGCAGTTTAACGCAATGGAAGCCGTGTTTAATCCCGCGATCCACAACGACAACCCCCCGCTGGATGCGGCTTTCCTTGGCGGAATGAAGCCCTCCCGGCGCGGCTGCGCCAAGCTGGAGGCACCCAAGGTCAAAGTGAAAATTAGGCTCGATGGCAAGACCGTCGAATATCTGCGGTCATTGCCGAACCTGAGATGCGATGTAGATTGGGAAAATGATCGCTCGAAAAAGCCCGGCAAAGCGAGAAGCGCTGTGGAAACGGTATTGGTCCATAAAAGACGAGCATGGCGTTGGTGTGTATGAACCAATCCTATGGCATCTCGCCTTGGGCGGGGATCTTTCTGCCATGGTCACGCTGGCTGACAGCTTCCCTGTTGAAGGACGCATTCTGGATCGGTTCAGCAGGGCAGGCCTATACTACCGAGCGCACAGGGGCGGTTATGAGTACGCGGCTCAACACCTTGCGATGGATGCTTTCAATCGAGGCGATCTGGCATCCTACAGGTATTGGTTGCGACGCGCCGCGCGCTTCGATCCTGACTGTCTGGGGCAACTTAAGCGGTTTGAAACACGCCTTCCTCACCGAACTGCCCGTGAAAAGGGCCGTGGTCGTCCCTATCGGCCATATGACTAAGTGACAGCCTCAGGCTGGCGATTCCGTTGCCAGCCTTGGGTTGCAAGGGCGATGGCCCTTGCCCGCCGAAGGCCCCTGTTCTTCCCAAAAGAAAAAGGCGCCCGGTTTCCCGGACGCCTTTTCTGAAGCGCGGTTCCTGAGAAATCAGGCGCTGTAGTACATGTCGAATTCGACGGCCGAAGGCGTGGTTTCCCAGCGCATCACTTCGGGCCACTTGAGTTCGATATAGGCTTCGATCTGGTCCTTGGTGAACACGCCGCCCTGGAGGAGGAAGTCGTGATCCGCGACCAGCGAGTCCAGCGCTTCGCGCAGCGAGCCGCAGACGGTCGGCACTTCGGCGAGTTCGGCCGGGGGCAGATCATAGAGGTTCTTGTCCATGGCTTCGCCCGGGTGGATCTTGTTCTTGATCCCGTCGAGACCGGCCTGAACCAGTGCGGCGTAGCACAGGTAGGGGTTCGCCATCGCGTCGGGGAAGCGGAACTCGACGCGCTTGGCCTTGCTGCCCGCACCATAAGGGATGCGGCACGAGGCCGAGCGGTTGCGCGCCGAATAGGCGAGCAGCACGGGGGCCTCATAGCCCGGCACCAGACGCTTGTAGCTGTTGGTGGTCGGGTTGGTGAAGGCGTTGAGCGCCTTGGCGTGCTTGATCACGCCGCCGATGAAGTAGAGGCACATGTCGGACAGACCGGCATAGCCGTTGCCGGCGAAGAGCGGCTTGCCGCCATCCCAGATCGAGATGTGCGTGTGCATGCCCGAACCGTTGTCGGTCTTGATCGGCTTGGGCATGAACGTGGCCGTCTTGCCATAAGCCTGCGCGACCTGATGGACGACGTACTTGTAGACCTGCATGCGGTCTGCGGTCTGGACGAGTGTCCCGAAGGTCAGGCCCAGCTCGTGCTGTGCCGAGGCGACTTCGTGGTGGTGCTTGTCGCAGGGCAGGCCCATTTCGATCATCGTGCGGACCATTTCGCCGCGGATGTCGACGCAGCTGTCGACCGGCGCGACGGGGAAATAGCCGCCCTTGGCGCGCGGACGGTGGGCGAGGTTGCCGCCTTCGTAGTCCTTGTTCGAGTTGGTCGGCAGCTCGATATCATCGATGCGGAAGCCATTGCCGTCGTAGCCGTCATAGAACTTGACGTCGTCGAAGATAAAGAACTCGGCTTCAGGACCGACGTAGACGGTGTCGCCCACGCCGCTCGACTTGACATAGGCTTCGGCGCGCTTGGCGGTCGAGCGCGGATCGCGGGCATAGAGCTCGCCGGTCGAAGGCTCGACGATGTCGCAGCAGATGATAAGCATCGGGGTGGCCGAGAACGGATCGATATAGACCGCGTCAAGGTCGGGCTTGAGGATCATGTCGGATTCGTTGATCGCCTTCCAGCCCTCGATCGAGGAGCCGTCGAACATCAGTCCGTCTTCCAGCTCATCCTCGCCGAGCACGGTCGAGACCATCGTGAGGTGCTGCCACTTGCCCTTGGGATCAGTGAATCGCAGATCAACCCATTCGATTTCCTCGTCCTTGATGCGGGCGAGAATGTCCTTTGCAGTAGCCATCGCTGGTCCTTTAACTGGCACCGGTCTGTTCCGGGGCTCTCAGGGGTGGTATTTTGGGGGAGGCCGCCGGTGGTGCGGCCGCCTCCGATGGGGAACTTAAATAGCGTCGTTATCCCGCTCGCCGGTGCGGATGCGCAGGGCGCTTTCCACCGCGAACACGAAGATCTTGCCATCGCCGATGCGGCCGGTTTGCGCGGCGGCAGCGATCGCTTCGACCACGCGGTCGGCCAGTGTATCGGGAACGACCACCTCAAGCTTCACCTTGGGCAGGAAATCGACGACATATTCGGCGCCGCGATAAAGTTCCGTATGGCCCTTCTGCCGTCCGAAGCCCTTGGCTTCGGTGACGGTGATGCCGGAAACGCCGATTTCGTGCAGCGCCTCCTTCACCTCGTCCAGCTTGAAGGGCTTGATGATCGCTTCAACCTTTTTCACTCGATCATTTCCTGCAGGCGCGGGCCGACTAGGCGAGGGGTGCTTTGCCGGCGGTTGGTGTTCGTGTGTGGCCCGATGCCCGTTAAGCTATCCAAGAATCGTGCCACGCCCTGTTTCCCATCACTAGGCCATCCACATCGCGTGCGAAAGCAGGAATTGCGGCGTTGCGGCAAGATTGGAATCGCGGCGGGCCTGCGGGCATTGCGCAAGTTGCGCGAGTGCGAACGAATGATGCACATTATTTGCGCAGCTCGTGCCTGATTCTTGGGCACTCATAGGTGGAGCTCCTA
>CANFIV010000134.1 GCA_947446935.1 Sphingomonadaceae bacterium
CGCCCGGGCCGCCCAGCCATGCGAAACCTCGTGGAGCACGATTGCGAAAACCAGCGGCAAGACCAGCGTTGCCGCCAAATAGAGGGTGGAACTCATGATGCGGAACGAACCCATTCATCGCGCAGGATGGAATGGATCACGGTGTCGCGCACGCGGCCGGTCCAGGTGCGGCGCTCGCGGCGCAGGATGCCTTCCTCTTGCGCACCGAGCTTGCGCACAGCAGCGCGGCTTCGCGTGTTGATCACATCAACCTTGAACACCAAGCGCTCGATCCCGCACGCGAAGGCATGATCCAGCATAAGCTTCTTGAGCCGGCCGTTGAACCCGGTGCTTCGAAGCGCGGGCACGATAAAGCTGTTGCCGATCTCGATCGACCAGCCGGGCTGGCCATGCTCGATCCACGCGGTCATGCCGATGATCTCACCCTGTTTCAGCACCGCATAGACCCGCCGCGCCGCGCCACCGTTCAGCAGGCTGTCAAACTGGGGATCAAAGTGCTCGCCCACATAGCAAAACGGGTAGATCTCCCAGATTGCGCTATCCTGCGCACAAGCCGCGCGCAGTCCCTCCCGATGGGCTTCGGCGAGCGGCTCGAGCCGGAGGTCACCCTCCTCGAGCGGAACGTAGAGCGCCGCGTCGTTCATTGCGCTGCCGCCCTGGCCTTGGCGGGGTGACGGAAAGGGAGGATTGCCATAACGACCCCCACATAGGCATTGGTGTGGGAATGCCAAGCTCCGGCAGGCGCGAACCGACCAAAACAATCGCGAATGAATCGTCACAGTCAACCGTTAGTATCGCATGCCTGCCGCAAGGCTTGCCGCCAAAGGATTGCCATGCCGCGAATTCCAATGCGTCTGCTCATTACGCTCATCGCGCTGTTTGCCGTGCTGCAGCCGGCTGTCGGCGCGGCGGGAGACTTGCGCTACGTGGTCGACAAATCCGCCAGCCGGGTGGACGCCAAAGTGCCGTTCTTCGGCATCGCTTCAAAGACCGCGCGCTTTCCGGATATGTCCGGCACGTTCAATCTCTCGTTCGCCAATATGGAAGCGCTCGACATGGTCGTCGATATCGACGCACGGACGCTGACGACCGGGGATTCGCAGACAAAGACTTTGCGGGGCAAGCAGTTCTTCGATGTCGCTCACCATCCTACGGTGCGCTTCGTCGGGCGGCGGTTGAACATGACTGGGGATCGCACCGCGACTGTGGAAGGCAACATCACCGCACGCGGGGTCACCCGGCCGATCAAACTCACGGTAAGCTTCTCCATCCCGCCGGTCTCGACAGGTGGAACCCAGCCCATCTCCATTGTCGGCACAGGCGTGATCGACCGCCGCCAATTCGGGATGAACGCCTATCCGTGGATCATCGGAGCCTTCGTCAACGTGACGATCCGCGCGCGTATGGTCCCGGGTTAAGGCAGGGTTCCGAGCCAATCGACCAACGCTGCGGCGAGCGCGATGCGCCGGTCCGAGAAGCTGTGGTCGGTATCCCAAAGGCCGCCCGAGGCTTGGCGGTTACCCGCTTGCACCGCAGCGTTCAGAATTTCGAGGTTGTCCGGCCCCCGGGCGGAAGCTGCACCGTAAATGGCCAAGGGCCGCTGCCCATAGGCGAGCACCCGCGCCTTAAGATCGAACCGGGCGGCGTTCTCGCGCGATTCCTTCGCCAGACCATCCATCGTCGCCCCGGCCAGCGGTGCCATGTCATCAACATGGGCCTCTCGCCAGTCAGCAAGCCCCTTCGCGGTCGCAGTCTGCGCACCATACTTCCCGATGTACCACGCATCGATCAGGAACAGCCCGATCACCGCCGGATCATCAGCGGCCGCATCGCTGGCCATAAAGCCCCCCATTGAATGGCCGGCCACCGCAATCCGGCGGGGATCAATGCCGAACTTGGCAACATTTTCCGGCTTGCGTAGCCACGCCAGCGCGCTGTGCGCATCCTGCGCGGCGTGAGAAAAGCTGAAATCGCCCGGACTGCCCCAGCTGCCACGATAATGCAGGGTGAGCACGTGCCACCCCGCGCGGCGCGCTGCCTGCGCGAGGTCGAGATTCTGTTCGTTGCCGGGAAATCCATGGAACAGCAGCAGTGTCGGATGAGGCCCCGCGCCCCCTGTCAACCACAGTAGCGCATTCATCGCACCGGCGCCGTCGGGCGCGGGCAGCACAAAGGCTACGGGTCGCGGCGGGTTGACGGCATCGTGCGGCGGATCGGCAATCGCTGCGTTCTGCGCCAGCGCAAGACCTGAAAATTGCGTCGACAGAAAAAGGGCCAACAAGAGCACCGCGCGCTTCACCCATGCCATCGTTTCAGTCCCCTGTCGTTAGATCCCTCTGCACCTTCGGATCGGCCAGCAACCTATCGATATGGCCGGCCACATCAAAGCTTTCGTCCGCCAGAAACTTGATCTTTGCCGCATATTTAAGCCGCAAGCGCTGCGCCACTTCCTTCTGGAAATAGGCAGTGTGCGTGCGCAGGGCCTTCAGCACCGCCTCCTCGTTCGCGCCGAGCAGCGGTTTGATATAGGCCGTCGCATGGCGCAAATCGGGCGACATGCGCACTTCGGTGACAGAGACCGAGTGCGAGGTCAGCACTTCGTCATGCACTTCCTGCCGCGTCAGCAAATCAGAGAGGAAATGGCGCACTTGCTCGCCGACCTTGAGCAGGCGGACCGAGCGGGCTTCGGGGGATGCGGGTTGTTTTGCCATGAGCCTTGCGTGTTCCTTTACCGCATCTTCGCCAGAATGCGCGCCAGCGAGCGCACATTGCGCGCCGTACCTCGCCGCCCAAGTCGGCGTTCGAGGAATGCGCCCGTCATCCGGCTGGCCGCAACGCCCTCGGCATAGTCAATATAGAGCACCCGAGGGCCAAGCGCGAGCCTTTCGGGGCCGCGCTCCGCCTGATCGGCCACCAGCACTGCGAACTGCGCCGGATCCGCTTCGCCATCCAGAAACAGCGTGTGGACGTTGGCGTCCGCGCCGTGGCCAGTGAATGGATTGTCCTCAATCGCGCTGCGGATTTCGTCCGCGCTGCGCACCGCAACCACGCTGCGCATATCGAACTTGGCGCGCACGAGCCGCTCGAGCATTTCCTCAAGCCCCTCGGTGGGCCGCTCGTCATGGTCGAACAACACGTTGCCGCTCGCCACCACCGTCTCGATATTGGCGAGCCCCTCGCCTTCAAACGCCGCGCGCAGCTCCGCCATCGTCAAGCGATTGCCGCCGACGTTGATCGAGCCAAGCAGAGCAACATATCGGGGCATCTTGATTTTTTCGCCATCCCATGCCATACATTTGGCATCACAACGGTTGAAGTTTCCACTTCACCAACCCGGAGCCCGGACGCTGCTACGTCCGGGCTCTATTTGTATCAGGGGTACCGCTGCTACAGCACCCCCTCACCTGCTTACTTCCGGCTCAGCTCAATGAGCTTGACCATCAGGCCAACGATGCCGACCACTAGAGTGGCAACGCCGATCACCAGAATCACAACGGTATTCAATTCCACAAAAATCACCTTCCCTTCTGTCGCTGGTAGCGACCTCGGAAGAGCTGTGACCAATGGAATCAAAACCAGTCAGTTCCGTGCGACCGGCCAAATGAAAAGCGAAACTGCCACCAGAATGGCAGTCGCGCCTGAAAAATGCCAGCCAACGCGGGCTCTGAGGGCACCAACCAGCTGCAAGGCCGTGGCGTTCGCCCCTCAGATCACAGCGTCCGCACGCGTTCCTCGACCTCGAACACTTCAAGCTGGTCGCCCGGCTTGACGTCGTTCGTATCGGCAAGAACCACACCGCATTCCAGCCCGCCGCGCACTTCGGCCACGTCGTCCTTGAAACGGCGAAGCGAGTGGATGACGGTCTGCGAAACGATGACGTCGTTGCGCGTAAGGCGTGCGTTGATGCCCTTGCGGATGAAGCCCTCGACCACCAGAAGACCGGCAGCCTTGTCCTTCTTGCCTGCGGGGAACACTTCCTTGACCTCGGCGCGGCCCACGACGGTTTCGATCCGCTCCGGCCCGAGTTCACCCGCCATTTCGAGGCGGATGTCGTCAGTGAGCTGATAGATCACATCGAAGTACTTCATCCGCACCTTGAAGCGTTCGATCATCTCGCGCGCCTTGGCGTTCGGGCGGACGTTGAAGCCGATGATCGGCGCGCCGCTGGCCTGCGCCAGCGTCACGTCGCTCTCGGTGATCGCGCCGACACCCGAATTGAGGATGCGGACCTTGATCTCATCCGTCGAAATGCGGTTGAGTGCATTGACGATGGCCTCGGTCGAGCCCTGCACGTCTGCCTTCACCACGATCGGATACTCGATCACTGCCTGCTTGGCCGCGAGCGCAGAGAACATGTTCTCCAGGCTCGTCGGTGCCTGCGCAGTGCGCTTGGCGGTGGCGCGTTCCTGGCGATAGGCTGCGACCTCGCGGGCGCGAGCCTCGTTTTCCACGACGGTCAGCGTATCGCCAGCCATGGGAACGCCGCTGAGGCCAAGGACTTCAACCGGCAGCGATGGCGGCGCTTCCTTGATCTGGCGGCCCTTGTCATCAAGCATCGCGCGCACGCGGCCCGATTGGGTGCCCACGACCAGAATGTCGCCGACCTTGAGCGTGCCGCGATTGACCAGCACCGTGGCGAGCGGACCCTTGCCCTTGTCGAGCTTGGCCTCGATCACCGTTGCTTCTGCCGGGCGGTCCGGGTTTGCACCCAGTTCGAGCAGTTCGGCCTGAAGCAGGATCTTCTCGATCAGTTCGTCCATGCCCTGACCGGTCTTGGCCGAAACCTCGACGTCCTGAACATCGCCCGACATTTCCTCGACCACGATCTCGTGTTCGAGCAGACGTTCGCGGATCTTCTGCGGGTTGGCCTCGTGCTTGTCGGCCTTGGTGATCGCCACGATCATCGGCACGCCGGCAGCCTTGGTGTGGTTGATCGCCTCGATCGTCTGCGGCATCAGCCCGTCATCCGCTGCGACAACCAGAATGACGATATCCGTCACGTTGGCACCGCGCATGCGCATTTCGGTGAAGGCTTCGTGGCCCGGCGTATCGAGGAAGGTGATGTGCGCACCACCCTTGGTCTTGATCTGATAAGCGCCGATATGCTGCGTAATGCCGCCGGCCTCGCCGCGCACCACATCGGTGCCGCGCAGCGCGTCGAGCAGGCTGGTCTTGCCGTGATCGACGTGACCCATGATCGTGACGACCGGCGGACGCGCGACCAGTTCGCCCTGCGCCTCGCCCACATGTGCGATCAGCTCGCTTTCGGCGTCGTCAGCATCGGCGCGCACCGGAATGTGGCCGAGTTCCTCGACCGCAAGCGCTGCGGTGTCGTGATCGATCGACTGCGTGATGGTCGCCATGACGCCCATCTTGAACAGCGCCTTGACCACG
>CANFIV010000135.1 GCA_947446935.1 Sphingomonadaceae bacterium
CAATCGGTGCTGCCGCGTTTGATCAGTTGATCCGCAGCTTGCAGCAGACCTTGGGCCTCACCGTGTTTCTTATCACCCACGATCTCGATACGCTTTACGAGATATGCGACCGAGTGGCGGTAATCGCCGACAAGTGCGTGATCGCGGTGGGCACGATCCCCGAATTGCTCGCGACAGATCACCCATGGATCAAGTCCTACTTCAACGGCCCGCGTGGCCGCGCGGCGCTGGCGGCCAATGTGCGGCATGAGGCGGAGCGCAGCAAACTCGCCACCGAAATGGCGAAATCAGATACACGCGCAGCGCTTGGCACCGCTGCGGAGCAGGCATAGGGAAAGCCGATGGAAACGCGCGCCAATCACATCTGGGTCGGGATCGTGACCATTCTGCTGCTAGCAGGTCTGGCCGCGCTGCTGATCTGGATCGCCCGGCTCAGCCAGCACGACCAGAACGAGTACGACATCTTCTTCAAGCAGTCGGTCGACGGCGTCGCCAAGGGTTCTGAGGTTTCCTATTCCGGCGTGCCCGCGGGGCAGGTCAAGGATATCTCCCTGTGGGAGAAGGACCCGAGCTTCGTGCGCGTGCGGATCAAGGTCGATCAGAAAGTGCCGATTCTTCAAGGTACCACCGCCAGTCTGCAAGGCAGCTTTACCGGCGTTTCAACCATCCAGCTCTCGGGCGCGATCAAGGGCGCACCGCTCATTACCGAACCCGGGCCGGCGGGTGCACCGGTGATCCCTACCAAGCGCAGCGGGCTGGGCGAACTTCTCTCCAACGCGCCGCTCCTGCTCGAACGGCTCGCCACCTTGAGCGAACGGCTCACTTTGGTGCTTTCCGACAAGAACCAGAAGGCGTTCAGCGAGATTCTGGCCCACACCGATACCTTGACCGGCAATCTTGCCAATGCCTCACCTGAAGTGAAGCGCTCGCTCGAGGAGTTGCAGATTACGCTCAAGCAGGCGACGACCACACTGGCGAGCGTCGACAAGCTCGCAGGTTCGGCAGACAGCGCAATCAACGATCCAACAAACGGCGTCGCCAAGCAGCTGCGCGCCACGTTGGGATCGGTGAAAGCGGCGGCAGACGAGTTGCAGGCTACGCTCGGCGACGTGCGGCCCGCAGCGCGCCAGCTCAACGAGCGCACGCTGCCCGCCACCGAAGCCGCAGTGCGCGATTTCGAGGCGGCGACCCGCTCGCTGCGTGCGGTGACTGACAAGATTGCCGACCACGGTATTAGCAGCATTGTCGGCAGCCCGCGCCTTCCGGATTACAAGCCATGACCCGGCGCACCATGCGGAAACCCAGAGCCATGATCTCCATTCGTCTCGTTGTTCCGATTCTCGCTCTGGCGCTCTCCGGCTGCGTCAACATTGGCACCAAGGCTCCGGGCACACTGCTCAGCCTCTCGGTCGCACAGGCCCCTGCAGTCGGCACCGGGGCCTCGGGCAAGCTGTCAGATGCGCTCGTCGTGCTCGAGCCGGAAGCGGATGCCGCGGTCACGGTGTTGCGCGTGCCAGTGCAGATCGACGATGCGCAGATCGCCTATGTCAAAGGGACAATGTGGGTCGAACGTCCGGCGCGCCAGTTTCAGCATCTCCTTGCAGAAACGCTGCGCGCGCGCGGCAACCGGCTGGTGGTCGAAGGCGGGATCAAGCGCGCCGACGATGCCGGCACGGGCAGCGGACTGCGTCTTGGCGGGCGGCTCCAGATGATGGGGTTCGATGCACGTACTCGCGCGGCCGTGGTGCGCTTCGATGCGCTCAAGCTTGCGGGCGGGGGCAAGATCGAAACACGCCGCTTCGAGGCCCGGGTGCCGGGCGTGAAGCCGGACGGCGATTCGCTCGGGCCTGCGCTGAACGAGGCGGCCAACAAGGTGGCAGGCGAAGTGGCTGACTGGGTAGGCTAGCGTCGATAGGGCGCCAAGGCTGCCTCAGCCCCGTGCCAGCGCCGCGAACCGCGTCGCTGCGGTGAAGGCGGCGTGCCGGCGAGCGCGACGTTCAAGGGCTTCTTCATCCTTGCCCCAGAGTTCGGCCTGCCAGTCTTCCTCCAGGTTCGCCGCGTCCCACAATGTGTCGGTATCCGCACCCGGTTCCAGAGCAACCAGCCCCAGCACCAACGAGGCGGCGAGCGCGGCGGTGTTGCGCAAGGCGGCGAGCGTGAACGCATCGAGTTGGCCAAGCTCCTCCCGCAGCCGCGCCAGCGTTTCGGCGGGCTGCGGTTTGTGGATCACTCCGGCCACGCGGACAAAACGCACGTTCCAGCGCGCCTCCGCTGCGGTCAGCAGCGGCTCCCAAACCGTGCGCTGGCGTATGCCCAAGGCTTCATCCGGCTCGGCGCGGTAGCAGAGGGTGTCTGTCTCGCCATAGGGCACAAGTTCCTCGATCACCCCGGGCTTGCCTGCTTCCACGACATCGAGGGCGTAGTCGGTGAGATCACGCAGCACGAACGCGGCGGGATCGAGCTCTTCGCCTTGCCCCGCCCATTCCGCGGCCAAAGCTTCGGCCAGCGCTGCACCCGGCACGATCTGTGCGCGGCCGCCCACCGTGCGGATGCCCCGGCCATCGAGCAGCACGCGAAAACCACCGGCCTCCGGCGCCACGGTTACAGCCTTGTAGAACCGCTTCACGGCTTGCTCTTCCAGCGCCGCGCAAGCAGCATAGGGGCGACATAGAAATCGACGAGACCGGCCGCGACCAGCACATAGCCCACTGCCTCGGGCAGTCTGGGTAGCCAGCTGGCCTTGCCAGAAATCACCAGCACCCCGGCCAGCGCCAGCAATGCGCCGGACAGACGAACCAGCTGAAGCACGGCAAAGCGTGCCGCGGCGGGATCGGGCGTCGAACCCGGTAACTCGCTCATTCCATGCCCTTCAGCAGCAGGCGCAGCTCGGCAATCGATCCGGCCACGGCTTCCGCCCCTGCATCGACCAGATCGCGCGGGTGGTGATAGCCCCAGTCCACCCCGATCGCGCGCACCCCGGCGTTCACGGCCATGGCCATGTCGAACGCGGTATCGCCGATCATGGCTGTCTCGCCTGCGGTTGCGCCCGTCGCGGCAAGGCAAGCCTCGACCATGCTCGGATGCGGTTTCGAAGGGTGCCGGTCGGCGGTCTGGAGCGTAACGAAATGGCCAGTAAGGCCATGTGTATCAAGGCAATGGACAAGGCCGCGGTCGCTCTTGCCCGTCGCGACACCAAGCAGCCAGCCCGCACCCGCCAATTCCTCGATCAGCGCGGCAATGCCTTCGTAGAGCGGTTCGGCCACTTGGCCGGCAGCGCGGCGCAGGCGGAAGGCATCGCGGTAGTGCTGGGCGAGGGCGGCGTGGTCTTTCTCGTTCCCCGCCGGGTTCAGCCGCCGCATGGCCTCGGGCAGCGATAGGCCGACGATCCGGCGCGTGGCATTGCGATCCGGCGGCGTCAGGCCTGCGGCCGCGAACGCCGCGTCCATGGCCGCGCAGATATCCGCCTGACTGTCTACGAGTGTGCCGTCGCAGTCGAAAATGGCTAGGCGAAGCGTCATGACGCGAACTGCTCCATGAGCGCGGCTACCGCATGCGAGCCTTGCGTCTTCAGCCCCTCGATCACTCGCGCACGCTCCTCGGGAGACTTGTTCTGCGATAGCTTGAAGGTCGGCCGCCAAGCTTGCACAGTCAACTCGAAGCCCACGATCATGTCCATCATCCGGTCGCGCTTGATCCGCGCCATCTTGTCCATGGTCCAAGGCGCGCCGTCCGTGATGCGCGCCTCATGATGCGCCGAAACGTCCTCAAGCAGCACCAGCAGTTCGCCGCGGTCCATGCGTCGCACCGGCCCTTCCATCTCAAGCGCGATGTAGTTCCATGTCGGCACCTGATCGGGATCGGTGTACCAGCGTGCCGAGATATAACCGTCCGGCCCATTGACCACCGCCAGCGCCTGCGCGCCATCGAGGTGCCGGGTCAGCGCATTGCCGAGCGCGAGGTGGAAGCGCAGCGTGCCCGATTCGGTCAAAAGCAGCGGCACATGCGCCACTCGCGGCCCATCAGGCGTGGTCAGGAACACCGTGCCGAAGCCGGTCTCGGTGATCAGCGCTTCGAAAACCGCGCGATCCTCTTTCCGGAAGGCCGAATTCGGGTGCATCAGACCCTCGGGCTGCGGCGCGGCGTTTTACCTGCCGGGGGACGACTGCCACCTGAATTGCCACCATCGGTTTTGCCGTCACCGGTTTTGCCGGCAGCCGGCTTGGCTGGAGCCCGGCGCAATGGCTTTCCGCCATTCGCCGCGCGCTCTGCCGCATTGCGCTCCGCCGAAGCGCGCCCGGCCGAAGCGCGCGCGAGCGCCGTGCCCGTCGGCGCCTTGCTGCCTGGACCCTTCTTCACCCCAGCGCGCGCCTGCGGTGCAGTGCGGCCACTTGGTGGCGCATCGGCGCGCTTGCGGCGCTCACCGCGGCGTTCCTTGCGATATTCCTTGGCATAGGCCTTGGCTGCGCGCTTCTCGATCACCTTTTCCGGCACCAGCTTCACCGGCTCCAGCGGCAGATCGCCGTCGGCCTCGTCAAAGCCGAGCTGCGCCATGCTCGCCGCGAAGTGATCGGGCAGGGGCGCTGTCACGTCGATCAGGTCGCCTTCGGGATGCTCGATGCGCAACCGCCTTGCGTGGAGGTGCATCTTGCGGCTGATTGTGCCGGTCAGGAAAGCAGCCTGCCCGCCATACTTGCCGTCGCCCACGATGGGGTGGCCAATTGCGGCCATGTGAACGCGCAACTGGTGGGTGCGGCCCGTCAGCGGCTGCAGCTCGACCCAGCAAGCGGCGTTGCCTGCGCGGCCGATCACGCGATAGCGCGTGCGGGCAGACTGTCCGTGCTCGGTCTCGTCCACCATCATCTTCTCGCCGCCCGTGCCCGGCTGCTTGGCCAGCGGCAGTTCGATCAGCCCGTCCTTGATATCGGGCACGCCGGTGATCAGCGCCCAATAGATCTTGCGCGCAGTGCGCCCCGAAAAGCGCTTCGAAAAGAACGCCGCGCTGCCCGGAGTGCGTGCGATCAGCAGCACGCCCGAGGTGTCCTTGTCGAGCCGGTGGACAAGACGTGGGCGCGGGCCCCTCTCTTCGGCATAGGCATCGAGCAGCCCATCGACATGCTCATATGTGCCGCTGCCGCCCTGCGTGGCGAGGCCCGGCGGCTTGTTGAGCACGATGGCGGCGCGGTCCTTGGTCAGCACCATGCTGTCGGCCAGCGCGATTTGCTCGTCGGTCAGCGGCTGCTTGGGCCGTGCGCTCTTGATTCCCGGCGGTGCGGAGCCGCCCGGCGGCACGCGCAAGACCTGACCCTTTTCAAGCCGCGTATCGACATCCGCGCGCTTGCCATCGACTCGCAGCTGCCCGGTGCGCGCCCAGCG
>CANFIV010000136.1 GCA_947446935.1 Sphingomonadaceae bacterium
CACCGGCCAGTCGGCTGGCCCAGGTTTTGATGCGTGGTGCACATTCAACCGCAGCCAGCCCGATCTCGATATCCCCGGTCTGTTCAAGCGCGCCCAGGTTGGCCTGAGCGATGCCGAGGCAGCCGCTTATGGCGCGCCCTTCCCCGATGCGTCCTACAAGGCTGGTGTGCGGCGGTTTCCAGAACTGGTGATGACGAGCCCGGAGATGGAAGGCGTTGCCGAAGCGAAGCGCGCTGCCGCCTGGTGGCAGAGCGAATGGAGCGGCCCGAGCTTCATGGCGGTCGGCATGATGGACCCGGTGCTGGGGCCGGACATCATGGCGCATCTGCGCACCACGATCCGGGGCTGCCCGCCGCCGCTCGAGATCGCCGATGGCGGGCATTTCGTGCAGGAACGCGGCGATGTGATTGCCAAGGCGGCGCTGTCGGCATTCTGCCTATAGCGCAGTGCCCCGACCCCCACCCCCGTCAGGGAGAGGGCCGGAACCTCTTGAAACTCAATCGAACAGGCTGGAAACCGAGCTCTCGTCGGCGATGCGGCGCACCGCTTCGCCGATCAACGGGGCAATGGTGAGCACGCGGATGCGGCTCGATGCCTGGGTCGCTTCAGTCGGCAGGATCGTGTCGGTGATGACAAGTTCCTTGAGCGCCGAGCGGTCAACCCGCGCCACTGCGCCGCCCGAAAGCACGCCGTGGCTGATATAGGCTGCCACGCCCTTTGCGCCGCTGTCCATCAGCGCCTGCGCGGCATTGCACAGTGTGCCGCCGGAGTCGATGATATCATCGATCAGGATGCACATGCGATCCTTCACATCGCCGATGATGTTCATGACTTCGCTCTGGCCCGGCCGGTCACGCCGTTTGTCGACGATGGCAAGCGGGGCGTTGTCGAGCCGCTTGGCCAGCGCACGGGCGCGCACCACGCCGCCGACGTCGGGCGAAACGACCATGAGGTCCTGCCCGCCGTAACGCGTCTGGATATCAGCCGCCATAACCGGCGCCGCGAAGAGATTGTCGGTCGGGATATCGAAGAATCCCTGGATCTGCCCGGCATGGAGATCGACCGCGAGCACGCGGTCTGCACCCGCTGTGGTGATCAGGTTCGCAACCAGCTTGGCCGAAATCGGCGTGCGTGGACCGGGCTTCCGGTCTTGCCGGGCATAGCCGAAATAAGGGATGACCGCCGTAATCCGCTTGGCCGAGGCGCGGCGCAGCGCATCGGTGCAGATCAGCAGTTCCATCAGGTTGTCGTTCGCCGGATAACCGGTCGACTGGACGATGAACACGTCTTCCCCGCGCACGTTCTCGTGTATTTCGACGAAGACTTCCTCGTCGGCAAAGCGGCGAACCGAGGCTTCGGTCAGCGGCAGTTCGAGATAGGCGGCAATGGCGCGGGCCAGTGGCAGATTGCCGTTGCCGGACATGATCTTCATGGGCTCCCGATTCCCTCCTGCTGGGCGGTTGCAAGGGCGCCTTAGCCCAAGATGACAGCATTGCAACGTTCACAAGGGAGGTTTTGCCCGAAGGTCGATATTGGAGGGTAATCCTTGAACAGGACAGGCTTTGCCGCCTAGGTAGTCATATATGGCCGATACGCTCACGATCACCCTCGCCCAGCTCAACCAGAAAGTCGGCGATTTGGCCGCGAATGCGGCATCCATGCTGGCCGTGCGCTCGCAGGCGGAGGGCAGCGACCTCATCGTTTTTCCCGAGATGCAGCTCATCGGATATCCGCCCGAGGATCTGATCCAGAAGCCCGCCCTGATAGAGCGCGCGGCCATCGCGCTCGAGGCACTGGCCGCCGCAACAGCCGATGGCGGGCCGGCGATGCTGGTGGGATCGGTCTTCGTGCGCGACGGAGCGCTGCACAACGGCGTGGCCCTGCTCGATGGCGGCAAGGTGGCGGCGGTGCGGTTCAAGGTGGAACTGCCCAACTACGGCACTTTTGACGAGAAGCGCTATTTCCTGCCCGGCCCCTTGCCCGAGCCGGTCCTGTTCAAGGGCGTTCGGCTCGGTCTGCCGATCTGCGAGGATATCTGGCAGCCCGAAGTGTGCCGACATCTGGCGCAGCAGGGCGCGGAGATCTTTCTCTGCGTCAACGGCAGCCCCTACGAGATCGACAAGGACGTACTTCGAATCGACGGTGTGGCGAAGCGCCGCGCGATCGATACCGGCATTCCGCTGGCCTACCTCAACCGCGTGGGCGGACAGGACGAGGTGGTGTTCGACGGCGCGAGCTTTGTCGTTGGCCCCGAAGGCGCGCTTTCGGTGCAGATGCCCGACTGGGAAGAGGCAGTGGTCGATACGGTGTGGAACCGCGTACCTTCGGGTTCCGGGCACCGCTGGCGCTGCGAACAGGGGGTGGTCTGCGAACTCGCCGAACATCCCGAGGATATCTATTGCGCGATGGTGCTGGCGCTGCGCGACTATGTGAACACCAACAAGTTCCCCGGCGTGGTGCTGGGGCTTTCGGGCGGGATCGATTCAGCGATCTGTGCGGCCATCGCGGTCGATGCGCTGGGGCCCGAGCGGGTGTGGTGCGTGATGATGCCGAGCGCCTATACCAGCGCCGAAAGCCTTGAGGATGCGGCCGCTTGCGCGGCCATGCTCGGCGTGCGGCTCGATACGATTCCCATAATCCCTGCAGTCGATGCTTTTGCTGAAATGCTCGCCCCAGCCTTCGCAGGCCGCCAGCCAGATCTGGCCGAAGAAAACCTGCAATCGCGCATCCGCGGCACGACGCTCATGGCACTTTCGAACAAGTTCGGGCCGATGCTGGTGACGACCGGCAACAAGAGTGAGATGAGTGTCGGCTACGCGACGATCTACGGCGACATGAACGGCGGCTACAATCCGCTGAAGGACGCCTACAAGACCACGGTCTTCGCGATTTCCAAGTGGCGCAATGAAGCACGGCCCAAGATCGGACTGGGCCCCGATGGGGCGGTGATGCCCGAACGGATCATCACCAAGCCGCCGAGCGCCGAACTGCGCCCGGACCAGAAAGATTCGGATTCGCTGCCCGATTACGACGTGCTTGATGCGATCCTGCTGGGGCTCGTGGAGCACGAAAAGAGCGTGGATCAAGTCGTATCGGAAGGATTTGACCGAGCGACGGTCGCGAGAATCGAGCGGCTGCTCAACGTGGCGGAATACAAGCGCCGTCAGGCTCCGCCGGGGGTCAAGCTGGGCATGCGCAATTTCGGGCGGGACAGGCGCTATCCGATTACCCACGGGTTCCGGACAGGGTAGCCTTATCTAGCCTCTGCGCTGCGGTGCGCTATAGGGCAGGCATGTCCGCACAAATCACCACTCGCTTCGCCCCCTCGCCTACGGGTATGCTGCATGTCGGCAATATCCGCACGGCGCTGCTCAACTGGCTGCTCGCCAAGAAGCATGGCGGGCGGTTTCTGCTGCGGATCGACGATACCGACGCCGCGCGCAGCCGCGAGGAGCATGTAGCGGCGATCCGGGCCGATCTGGCATGGCTGGGGCTGCATCCCGATGGCGAGGAGCGGCAATCGGCGCGGTTTGACGTCTACGAGGCGGCGTTTCAACGGCTGGCGGCGGCAGGGCGGCTCTATCGCTGCTATGAAACGTCGCAGGAACTGGACCTCAAGCGCAAGGTGCTGCTGGGGCGCGGGTTGCCACCGATCTATGACCGCAGCGCGCTGGCACTGAGCGAGGCGGATCATGCGGCCAAGGCCGCGGCGGGCGATGCACCGCACTGGCGCTTCCTGCTCGATCACGAAACCCCAATCACCTGGCACGACGGCATTCGCGGGCCCCAGCACTTCGATCCGCGGCAGATGTCCGACCCGGTGGTGCGGCGCGCCGACGGCTCCTGGCTCTATATGCTGCCAAGCGCGATTGACGATGCCGAGATGGGCGTGACCGATGTCCTGCGCGGGGAAGACCACGTTTCCAACACGGCCACGCAAGTGCAGATGTTCGCCGCCCTGGGTGCGCAGCCGCCCCGCTTTGCCCATGCAGCGCTGCTGACCGGGACCGAGGGTAAGCTTTCCAAGCGGCTGGGCTCACTCGGCGTGGACGAACTGCGCGCTGAGGGGATCGAGCCTGAAGCGTTGGTTGCGCTGCTCGCGCGGCTGGGCACCTCCGATCCGGTCGATCCGGCGCTGGATGCAGAGGCTTTGGCCGCGAGCTTTGATCTGGCGCGGTTCGGGCGCGCACCGGCGCGGTTTGACGAGGCGGACCTCACCCGCGTGAATGCCGCGATTGTCCATCATCTGCCGTTCGAAAGGGTCGCGCACCTGCTGCCGGAAGGCATGGGTGCGGCGGCGTGGGAGGCGATCCGGCCGAATCTGACCCAGATCGGCGAAGTGGCGGAATGGTGGCGCGTGATCACCGGGCCGGTGGAAGCCCCGGCTTTCGATGCCGAGACTTTGGCCTATCTGGTCGAGGCGGCGCGCGTGGCTGGCGGGCTCGACTGGGCGGCCGACCCGTGGAGCGCGCTGACCGGTGCGCTGAAGGAAACGACCGGGCGGAAGGGCAAGGCGTTGTTCCTGCCGCTCCGTCAGGCGCTGACGGGCATGGACCATGGTCCGGATATGAAGACGCTGTTGCCGCTCATCGACAAGAGCGAGGCGGTGGCGCGGCTGGCGCGGGGGTAACCCGTCAGCCAAGATTCCGGAACATGACCAGCGCATCGACATAGCCGAGCGCCGGATGGCGGAAGGCCAGCGGCAATCGGCCGACGACCGCAAAGCCCAGCGATTGCCACAGACGCACCGCGCGTTCGTTTGTGCTCACCACGAAATTGAATTGCATGGCCCGAAAACCGCGCGTGCGGGCGCGTTCGATCGAATGGTCGCACATTGCTCGGGCGACACCTCGCCCGGCTGCGGCGGCGCTGGTCATGTAGCCGCAGTTGCAGACGTGACTGCCACCACCGGACTGGTTTGGACGGAGATAATAGGTGCCAAGGATTTCGCCATCGTCCTCTGCGACGAAGGTTTCGCGCTCAGCGCCCAGCCAATAGGCGAGGGCGTCTGCCTCGCTCATCGCGGAGTCGAGGGCGTATGTCTCTCCTGCCCGGATAGTGGGGCCGATGATGGACCAGATGGCAGCAGCGTCTTCGGCTTTGGCGCGGCGAATCAGCATTTGACGCGGCCTCAGGCGCGGCCGGTTTCGCTGACGAGGTGCGTGGGGTCGATGCCTTCGGCGCGCCAAGTGGCGGCCCAGCGGGCGTTCACTGGAGTATCGAACAGGATTTCGGGGCGTCCTTGCGCGGCGAACCAGCCGTGATGGCGCATTTCACCTTCAAGCTGCCCCGCACCCCAGCCGGCATAGCCCAGCGCGACGAGCCACTTGGACGGTCCCTTGCCCGCAGCGATCGCCCGCAACAA
>CANFIV010000137.1 GCA_947446935.1 Sphingomonadaceae bacterium
CCTCAATCAGCCGCGCCCGCGTGGCCGCGCTCTTAGTGGCCTGCAGGGTGGGGGCGGCCGAACCGGCCGATTTGGTCGTGTGTGCTACGCTGAACGCCATGCGGTCCTGGGCCTCGCTTCCAAAAGACAGAGCGTATAAAAGACAATCATGATTGTTTTTGCTTTGACAGGCAACCGATTGCAGCGCCTTAATCACGAATAATTCTAAGCAGGGAGTCGGACGTTGGGAAGAGTGGCAGGAAAGGTTGCGCTGGTCACCGGAGGCGGGTCTGGTCTGGGCAAGGCAGATTGCCTGATGCTGGCAGCAGAAGGCGCAATGGTCGTCGTCAGCGATATCAACCTTGATGCCGCGCAGGCCGTGGCCGATGAGATCGGCGCGAACGCAATGGCGCTGAAGCACGATGTTTCTTCGGAAAGCGAATGGCAGGCGGCCATTGCAGCGACTGAAGCACGGTTCGGCGGGCTCAACGTGCTCGTCAACAACGCCGGGATTGTCGTGATCGCCGACCCTGAAGAGACCACGCTCGAACAGTTCCGCAAGGCCAATTCGGTAATGTCCGAAGGCGTGTTCCTTGGTTGCAAATATGCCATTCCGCTCATGGCACGCTCGGGCGGCGGGTCGATCATCAACATGTCGTCGACCGCCAGCCACCTCGGTTATCCGGTGTTCTTCGCCTATTCGGCGGCCAAGGGCGCGGTGCGGGCGATGACAAAGTCGATCGCGATTCACTGTCAGGCCAAGGGCTATGGCATCCGCTGCAATTCGGTGCATCCCGCCTCGATCGAAACGCCGATGATCCAGTTTGCTGAAGGCCGCGAAGGCTCAGAAGCGGCCATTCCGGACGGTGTCCTGCCGGCCGGTGCAGTCGGCGCGCCCAAGGATGTCGCGTCGCTGGTGCTGTACCTCGCCTCGGACGAATCGCGCTTCGTCAACGGGACCGAGATCCTGATCGACAACGCGCTGATCATCAGCCCGTAAGCCATACTTCCATAAAAAAGACATTCATGATTGTTTTTATTGCGGACGAATTCGAATTGGTTCAGGGACGGGCCGAGGCGCCGGAGCTTTGCTGTTGGCACACCGTGCAGGCATAAGCCACGCAGACCTGAACGCAGCCCTGATCTTTGCCGGGGCATAGGAGAGCAGCATGGACCTTGGTTTGACTGGCAAGAAGGCGATCATCGTCGGTGCCGCGCGCGGCATCGGCATGGCAGTGGCGGAGATCCTTGCCCGTGAAGGCTGCGATCTGGCGATCACGGCGCGTTCGGAAGACGGCGTGAAGGATGCCGTCGCCAATTTGCGGAAGTACGGCACCAAGGTCATCGGCTCGGCGGTCAACGTGAAGAAGGCCGATGACTACAAGACTTGGCTGGCCGAGACGATCGATGAGCTGGGCGGGTGCGATATCCTGATCCCGATCTCGTCCTCGGGCGGCGGCATGGGCAGTGAGAAATACTGGCACAACGCCTTCGAAGTTGACGTGATGGGCCCGGTCCGTGCGGTTGAAGCAGTGCTGCCAGGCATGACCGAGCGCAAGACCGGCTCGATCGTGCTGATCGCCACCACCTCGGCCGGTGAGGCCATGGGCGGTCCGCAAGCGTATAACGCGATGAAAGCCTCGCTCATCACGTGGGGCAAGCAGCTTGCGCTCGCTCACGGCAAGGACGGCATCCGCGTCAACGTTGTCTCCCCCGGACCGGTCGAATTCGAGGGCGGGAACTGGGACATGATCAAGGGCACGATGGAAAAGTTCTACACCAACACCTTGCGCCAGCAGCCGCAGGGCCGGCTGGGTACGCCCGAGGAAATCGCCCGTGCGATCGCCTTCCTTGCGAGCCCGGCAGCCAGCTGGTGCAACGGATCGCACCTCGTGGTCGACGGCGGCTACACCAACCGCACGCACTTCTGATCGGCGAGCCAAGGGACAGGCATCAGGTCATGGACGTCAAGCGCAAGGTCGATATCATCCGGGTCAATCCGCAAGATTGGCCAAACGGCACGCCTGCGGGCAAAGCCGAGGATCCCGATCACGGCCACGACATCATCCCCGCCGAACGCTATTTCTCGCCCGACTACATGGCGCTGGAATGGGAGCGGGTCTGGACCAAGGTATGGCTGCTGGCCGGCCGATCTGATGATCTGAAGGTCGAAGGAGACTACATCTGCACCGATATCGGCAAGGAATCGGTGCTGATTGTGCGGCAGAGCGATGGTTCGCTGCGCGCGTTTCCCAATGTCTGCCTGCACCGCGGCAACCGGCTGCGCCCCGAGGGACTTGGCAACACCGCTGAATTCCGCTGTATGTACCACCACTGGGCCTATGGGCTCGACGGCGCGATCACGCGCATCCCGGATCTCGGCAGCTTCCCGCAAGGCGGCCCGCCAGAGGGTCGCCTGCCTTCCCTGCCCACCGGCGAGTGGGGCGGGTTTGTTTGGTTCTCGCTCAATCCGGATGTCGAGCCACTGGCCGATTATCTGGGCATGATCCCCGCGCATCTCGATCCCTATCACTTCGAGCGGATGGCGTGGAAGCGCGACATCACCGTCGAATGGGATTGCAACTGGAAGGCCTCGATGGATGCGTTCCACGAGAACTACCACGTGCAGGGCATCCACCCGCAGCTCCAGTGGTATCTCGACGACGTCAACGTCCAGATCGACTGCTACGACAAGCATTCGCGCTATCTTGTGCCCTTCGCGACGGTCAGCCCGCGCGTCGCTCTGCCCTCCTCTATCCCGCCGGCTATCGATCACATGATGCGCCATGCGGGGATGGACCCGGCTGAATACGAAGGCCGCGTTTCAGACATCCGGCTCGATCTGCAGCGCTTTATCCGCGCCAATGCATCCGCGCAGGGCAAAGACTTTTCCGAGCTCAACGATGATCAGCTGACCGACGACTACCACTATTCGATTTTTCCGAACGTCTCGATGAACATCCATGCCGAAGACATCATGATGTTCCGCCAGCGCCCGCACCCCACTGACCCGGGCAAGATGCTCTACGATCTGTGGATGTTCGAGCTGGTGCCAGACGGCGAAGAGTGGCCCGCACGAGTGCGTCATCAGCATTTCAAGCATGGCGACAAGTCCCTTGGCCAAGTACTTGATCAAGACGCGTTCAATTTGCCGACCGTGCAGAAGGGCATGCAGTCAAGCGCCTTCAAGGGCCTGTGGCTGAGCGATCAGGAACTGCGAATCCGCCATTTCCACCACGTTCTCGACCAATACATCGGCGGCGCGCGCGCCGCGCAGGCAGACAACAAGCAGCTAGGGGACAACGAGTGCAACTGAGCCGCGACCAATTGCTGCGCGCCTATCGCCAAATGGTGGTGATCCGCATGTTCGAGGAACGGCTGCACGCCGAAATCATGACTGGCGAAATTGCCGGGTTCACGCACCTCTATTGCGGACAGGAAGCCGCTGCAGTGGGCGTGTGCGAGCATCTGGGCCACGATGATTTCATTGTCTCGACCCATCGCGGCCACGGCCACTGCATCGCCAAGGGCTGCGATGTGAAGGGCATGATGAAGGAGATATATGGCCGCGCCGACGGGCTCTGCAAAGGCAAGGCCGGATCGATGCATATCGCCGACGTCTCGGTCGGCATGCTGGGTGCCAACGGCATTGTCGGCGCGGGCGCGCCGCAAGCGGTGGGCGCGGCGCTCGCTGCCAAGCTCGACGGCAAGGGCAAGGTCGCCATCGGCTTTTCCGGCGACGGCGCGTGCAACCAGGGCACCACGTTCGAGGCGATGAACATGGCGGTCGTCACCAAGGCACCGTGCATCTTCGTATTCGAAAACAACCACTATTCCGAGCACACCGGTTTCGAATATGCCGTCGGCACCAATCGCGATATCGCCAGCCGCGCCGAGGCCTTTGGCATGAAAGTGTGGCGCGCCAACGGCAGCGACTTCTTCGACACCTATGAAACGATGGCCGACCTGCTCGCCTATGTGCGCGCGGGCAATGGTCCCGCCGCGATCGAACTCGATACCGAGCGCTTCTACGGCCACTTCGAGGGTGATCCGCAGCGCTATCGTGGCCCCGGCGAAGTCGAACGGCTGCGCAAGGATCGCGATTGCCTCGTTGCCTTCCGTCAGAAGGTGGAAGCCTCCGGCGTGCTGGAAATCGCCGCGCTCGATGCAATCGACGCCGAAGTCGCCATTCTGATTGATGAGGCCGTGGCCGAAGCCCGCGCTGCGCCGGCCCCGGCCCTGTCGGAAGTCACCACCGACGTTTACGTCAGCTACTGATAAGGACCTGCGGAAAATGGCCGTGATGACGATCCGCGATGCGATCAATCAGACGATCCATGACGAGATGGAACGCAATGCCGATGTGGTGGTGCTGGGCGAGGATATCGTCGGCGGCAACGGCACAGCTGGTGGGCCCGAAGCCATCGGCGGCATCTGGGGTGCGACCACTGGGCTCTATGCCAAGTTTGGTGCGAACCGGGTCATCGATACGCCGATTTCCGAAAGCGCCATCATCGGTGCGGCGGCGGGCCTCGCGCTTGCCGGCAAACGTCCGATCGCGGAACTGATGTTTGCCGACTTTGTTGGCGTAAGCCTTGACCAGCTGTGGAACCAGATGGCCAAGTTCCGCTATATGTTCGGCGGCAAGACCACCTGCCCCGCAGTTGTGCGCCTGATTTACGGCGCGGGCATGAGCGCGGCGGCGCAACACAGCCAGTCGGTCTATGCGATGATGACCTCGATCCCAGGGCTCAAGGTCGTGCTGCCGACCACGCCCGCCGATGCCAAGGGCCTGCTCACCGAAGCGTTGCGCGGCGATGACCCGGTGATGTTCTTCGAACACAAGGCGATGTTCGGGATCAAGGGCGAAGTGCCTGATGGTGAATACCGCGTGCCCTTTGGTCAGGCGCGGATGGCGCGCGAGGGCGGCGACATCTCGATCGTCACGTGCGGACGGATGGTCAAATTTGCCGAAAAGGCGGCAGACAACCTCGCCAAGGACGGGATCGGCTGCGACGTGATCGATCTGCGCACGACCAGCCCGATGGACGAGGAAGCAATCCTCGATTCGGTTGAAGCGACCGGCCGCATTGTGATCGCGGATGAGAGCACACCGCGCTGCAGCTTGGCATCCGATATCGCCGGGCTCGTCGCCAGCCGTGCCTTTACGTCGCTCAAGGCCCCGATCGAGATGGTCACCGCGCCGCATGCGCCGGTACCTTTCGCGCGCGAGCTGGAAGCGGCTTGGCTGCCCTCCCCCGCCACCATCGAAGCCGCGGCGCGCCGCACCCTGGCGTTCCGGTAAAGGCAAGATCCATGGCCAATCTAAAGGCTTTCA
>CANFIV010000138.1 GCA_947446935.1 Sphingomonadaceae bacterium
CGGCCACGTCGCACAGCCCGCCGATGCGACCGGCTTGTTCGATCTCTTTGCGCTGTCATCCGAAAGCGAGCAGTTCCCGCTTTCGGTGGTCGAGGCGATGGCGTCCGGGCTCGCGGTCGTGAGCCCGGCTGTGGGCGACGTGGCGGAGATCGTCGCGGCGGAGAACGCGCCCTACATCGTGCAACCGGGGGATGAGGCCGCGCTGGCAGGTGCGCTGCTTCGCCTGGCCGAAGACGAGACGCTGCGTCGACAAATCGGCGCGGCCAACCAGGTGCGAGCTCGGGCCGAGTTCGACGAGGCGGCCATGGCGGCGCGGCATGCCGCGGTCTATGCTGCCGCGCTTGGACTGCCGACGTTTCCTTAAGACAGGTGCTGTTCACAGGCGATGGACCAGAGGTGCTTGCGGTGAGCCGGGGGACAGCATGCGTCAAACCGGTTGAATTGGCAGGCCCCCCTGCTAAACAGCCGCATTCCGGCGGAATGACCGCCCTCGTTAACCATTCCACCTGAAAGCGCAGCCTTGGCTCTCACCCCGAAAAGCCCGACGGCACCAGTTCCCGCCAACAGCAAGGATACGGCAGCGCAGGATACCTTCCTGCGCGAGGTTGATGACGCGCTGCGTGAGGATCAACTGCGCGGTCTGGTCCGCACACGCGGCGTGCCAATCGCAGCCGCGGTGATTGCAGGGCTCGTCGGGCTTGCGGGCTATTTGTGGTATGCCGAGCACCAGAAGGCCCAGATCGGCAGCCAGAGTGAGACGTTCACCATGGCGCTCGATCAGCTTCAGGCGGGCCGCACCGAGACCGCCACGCAGACGATGGCGCCGCTCGCGAAAGACGGCAATGTCGGGTATCGCGCGGCCGTGCGGCTGGTGCAGGCCGGGATCGCGCAGCAGCAGAACAAGGACGCGGATGCGGCCAAGGCCTACGCCGAAATCGCGGCGGATACAGCGCTGCCGGGCCCGTACCGTGATCTCGCCGTCGTGCGCGAGGTGGCAATCAATTTCGATAAGCTGGCGCCGCAAGTGGTAATCGACCGGCTGCGCCCGTTCGCCGTTCCCGGAAAGCCGTGGTTCGGCAGCGCAGGCGAACTCGTCGCGCAGGCCTATCTCAAGCAGGGGAAGACGGAGGCGGCGGGCGCGCTGCTGGCCTCTATCGCCAAGGACAAGACCGTGCCCGACAGCCTGCGCCGCCGCTCGCGGCAGCTAGCGGGACAACTCGGCGTTGATGCAGTGGAAGACCCCGTGGCCGCAGCACGCGGCGATGCGGGACAATAACGTGGCAGCAGGTATGGGAACTGAGGATATGTCCGGCGCACAATTGATTCGGCTTGGGTCGATCCGGCGCGTTGGCGTCTCGGCATTGGTTGTTCTGGCGCTTGCGCTGGGCGGCTGCGGAATCACCAAATCCAAGGTCAAATCGACCCCCACGGTGGGCAACCGTATCCCGATTCTCTCGCGGATCGAGGCAGGTACCAAGGTCGACGCCGGCATGGGAGGGCTCGAGGTTGTGCTGCCTGTGGCCGAAGCCAATGCCGATTGGGCGCAGGCCGGCGGCACCGCATCCAAGTCTTATGGCCACCTCGTTCTCGCCGCCTCACCGCGCAAGGCTTGGACTGCCCGGATCGCCGGCTCGAGCCCCAAGCAGCGCCTTGCGGCCGCGCCCGTGGTCGGCGGCGGACGCCTCTATGTGATGGATACCGAAGGCATGGTCCGCGCGCTTGACGCGGCCAGCGGCAAGGAACAGTGGAAGCAGGCCTTCCGTCTGCCCGCAAGCAGTGGTTCGGTTTTCGGCGGCGGTGCAGCCTATAATGACGGCAAGGTTTATATCACCACCGGGCTTGGCGAAGTCGCCGCGCTTGATTCCGCGACCGGCAAGGCAGCCTGGCGCGTCAAGCCTGCAGGTCCGCTGCGCGGCAGCCCCACGATCGCGTTCGGCGCGGTCTATGTGATGACGCAGGATAACCAGATCATCGCGCTGAACGATGCGGACGGCGCGCAGCTTTGGAGCGAATCCGGTTCAGTTGCGCAGACCGGCGTGTTCGGCGTTGCGGCGGCAGCGGCAGGGCAGGGGACGATTGTCGCAGGCTACAGCTCAGGCGAACTGGTGGCCTATCGCTATGAAAACGGTCGCCAGCTGTGGTCGGATGCGCTCGCGCGCACCAGCATTGCCACCTCTGTCTCGACCTTGACTGATATCGACGCCGATCCGATCATCGAGCGCGGCCGCGTCTATGCGCTTGGCCAGGGCGGACGCATGGCTGCCTATGAACTCGTGACCGGCCAGCGCGTGTGGGAGCTCAACCTTGCGGGGATTTCCACCCCGGCGGTAGCGGGCGAGTGGATCTTCACGCTGACCGACGAAGGCAAGCTGCTGTGCATCGCCAAGACCACCGGCAAGGTGCGCTGGATTGCCCAGATGAAGGCCTATCGCAGCGTCAAGAAGAAGAAGGGCCCGATCTTCTGGACTGGCCCGGTTCTGGCAGGCGACCATCTGTGGATGGGCAATTCGCAAGGCGAGGTCGTTTCGGCCTCGGTCACCGATGGCTCGGTCAAGCGTCAAGCCAAGCTGGGTGCGCCGATCACCCTGGCACCGGTCGTAGCGGGCGGCATGCTCTATGT
This sequence comes from Sphingomonadaceae bacterium, assembly GCA_947446935.1. Classification (GTDB taxonomy): domain Bacteria; phylum Pseudomonadota; class Alphaproteobacteria; order Sphingomonadales; family Sphingomonadaceae; genus Novosphingobium. The sequence continues at coordinate 2,621 of CANFIV010000138.1, forward strand.
GCTGGACGACAGCGGCCACATCACCGCGTTTCGCTGACCGGCTGCGCGGCGAGAAAGGCCGCCAGCGCGATCATGTCATCGGCGGACATGTCCGCCGCTACCTGCCGCATTAATTCCGCAGAGCCGCCGTGCCGCGCGCCGCTGCGGAATGCCGCTAGTTGGCGGACAATCCCTGTCGGCGACCGGCCTGACAGCGGGGGGACTGCGCCGATCCCATGATAGGCTGCGCCGTGACATGCGGAGCAGGCATAGGCGCCGGACGGGCCCCAACTGGCCGCCAGACGCTTCCCAATGGCGATCGATCCGCTTGGCACCCAGGCTGTATAGTGCATGGTCGGATCGCGTAGTTCGAACCGGACGAAATCGTCTGGCATTTCGATGATTCGGTGCCCAATCGGCTCGGTCCCGCCTTCCGGTGCGGGCGCATAGACATAGCCTGCATTGATGACTCGGGGGATCGTTTCCGCCTCGACGACCCGGACTGCTGACTGCCGGGGCAAGGCGGCGAAATAGTCTGCTGCTGCGGCCAGATCTGCCTCGCTGGTCGCTTGGGCGACCCCGCGCATGGCTTGCGTCGGGAAGTAGTCCGGCTTCGCGCCCGAGCGCGTGCCATCGCGAAAGGCCGCAACCTGTTCGAGGATATAGGCACGTGGCAACCCTGCGATACCGGCATTCTCCGGGCGGCCCTGCCCAGTGGCGAGGTGGCAATAGCCGCAGGCGTATTGATCGGGGGAACGGCTGCGCAGCACAAAGTCCGGAGCCGCAGGATGCCCGCCGGGATACCAGTCGGGTACGTGGCTGCGCTCGCGGATCTGGGCCCATGTCAGGCTGAGCGCCGAGCCGGGCAATGTGTGCGGTTCTGTGTCGAACGTGGCGTGAGAGGCGCTGGCAGGGAATGCCCAGTCAAGTGCCGGATCATCTGCCGCTGCCAGTCCGGCAGCGGGCACTATCATGCATACGCCGATCAGCATGGTCCGCCAGGATCGACGCATGGCAAAGCCCCCTTGTTCCTTGCGGCATAGGCTAGAGTCCCGCCCAATTGGGGGCAAGTGTGGAGCCTTCACGTTTTTTGCACCCTTGGACGCTAGACACCCATGGCATGAACGCTCCCGCATCCAGGCCTTCCAGCGACGTTTCGGCCGGCGTCGGCCTTTCCGGGCTTGTCGGCCTCGCCGTCTGGGTCATGATCTGTCGCAACTGGGGCGTAATCGCCGATGCGCTGTCGCTGCCCGGCCCGCATGCCCCGCTCGCCGGGCCGAATGCGGCGCTGGCGGCCATGCTGTTTTCCGGCGCGCCGATGGTGGCGTGGTCGCTGCTGGTCGATAAGGTGCACTTGCGCGCCTCCACCGGAATCGACTGGAAGTCCCCACGCCCGCTGCGTGAGATCATGGATATCACGATCACCAAGGTTGCGGGGCTCTGGGCCACATGGTCGATCCTCGGTTTCCTCTATTGCCTCTGCCGCTGGTATTGGCGCGGGCAATATCTCTTCGCGATGGACGTGATGACGAGCCTCGCGCCGCTGCTGTTCCTCGGCACGATCCCCTATGTGCTTTGGCTCGATCGGGTGCTTATCGATCCGCGGGATGCCTCGTGGCATTTCGGTGCGATGCTGGTGGGGCGCGAGACCTATGACCGCACCGAAGTGGCGCACCACATGCGCGCATGGGCAGTGAAGGGCTTCTTCTGCGCCTTTATGTTCTCGATCCTGCCAGGCGGCTTCAACAATATCGTGACGATGGATTACCATGCCGTACTCGGCAATCCGATTGCGCTGGGCAACGCTACCGTCGAGACCATGTTCCTGGTCGATGTGCAGATCGCGATGGTTGGCTACTTGCTCACGATGAAGCCGCTCGATGCGCAGATCCGCAGCGCCAACCCCTACCTTGCGGGCTGGGTTGCGGCTCTGATCTGCTATCCTCCGTTCATCCTGATGGGCGGCGGCGGCGTGCTTGATTACCGGACGAATGGATCGGAATGGACTTTCTGGCTGCAGGGCATGCCCGCGCTGCAATGGATATGGGCCGCTGCGCTGGTGCTGCTGACGGGCATCTACGCGTGGGCGACCGTGGCTTTCGGCCTGCGCTTCTCCAACCTCACCTATCGCGGCGTCCTGACGAACGGGCCCTATGCCTTCACCCGGCACCCCGCCTATCTTTCAAAAAACACCTTCTGGTGGCTTTCGACACTGCCGTTCCTGACGACCACGCATTCCACCGTCGATGCGGTGCGCAACACGATAATCCTCGGCCTCGTCAGCGCGGTCTACTTCTGGCGCGCGAAGACCGAAGAGGCGCACCTTCTGGGCGAAGACGCCAAGTATCGCGAGTATCACGCCTGGATGGCCGAACACGGCCTTATCACCAGTGCGCTGAACCGCCTTGGCCGCGCACTGATGCGTGGAGGCCCGCGGGTGGCACCGCCGCCGTTGGGCGATGCGCATCCGGCGGAGTAGGCAGTTGCTCTAGAGAACTTCGCCCTCGTCCGTCTCGAAAATGCGGATGTTGCGGTCAAAGAGACCCAGCCCCGCGCGTTCTTCGGCCCAGACCGCCATATGCGGCGTCTTGAAATGGGCGGCCAAGGCTGCACGGTCACGCCAGCGTTCCGAAATGTGGAACAGCGTCGGGTCGCCGATATCGCGCGAATAGCTGTACTGGATGCAGCCATCTTCGCTCTGCGTTGCCGCAACG
>CANFIV010000139.1 GCA_947446935.1 Sphingomonadaceae bacterium
CAAATTTCGTTGCCCCTGCCGTGCTGCTTGATGTTGGTATGGATATGGACATCAGCCGCGAGGAGATCTTCGGTCCGGTGGCCACACTCTTTCGATTCCACAGCGAAGAGGAAGCCATCGCGATGGCCAACGCGACCCAATATGGTCTCGCGGCCTATTTCTTCACCCGCAATCTCGCCCGGTCGATGCGGGTTGCCGGTGCCCTTGAGTACGGGATGGTCGGGATCAATGAAGGGATCATCTCGACTGAAGTTGCGCCGTTCGGCGGGGTCAAGGAATCCGGGTTGGGCCGGGAAGGCTCCAAGTACGGCATCGATGATTATGTGGAGGTGAAATACATCCTGGTCGGCCCCGGGGAGTGACCACCGCCACGGGTTCGATCAATCCGGCCAGAACGCGCGTGGACCTTTTGGGAGCGCTCTGTCTTGCTAGGACGCGGTAACCCAAGGTCCAGAGGGGGAAATCCGAGTTCCGGTCGAAGGCTGCAGTAGAACCCTTGCTCCGGCCTCGTGGGCGGCGCGAGGCCAGGGCTGCCTCCACCAGTTCAGCGCTTCCGTGCGTTTGGTTACGGTGATGCCGCGCTACGCCAGATCGGCGTCGAACAAGCCCTGATCCATGACCTCTTCGTCTTACCGGCAGGTTTGTTCGATTGCCATATCACCCAAGACGGCGAGCGACGTTAACGCGGTGGTGCAAATGAACTCGCAAGGCTCTGCCAGCCTATGCGGCGGAGGAGCTGATCGCCGAGCTTTCGAGCGCGATGCTCGGGGCTGAGCTGGGCCTTCCTGTCGCCCATCTCGACAGCCATGCGAGCTACATCGAGCACTGGCTTAAGCTGCTCAAAGACGACGACCGCGCCATCCTGACGGCGGCAGCCAAAGCCGAAGAAGCTGCCAGTCTTCTGCTGAAGCTCGGCGGGCGTGGCTTGGCCGAGGAGGACGACGGCGAGCGTGACGGCGACACTGCCGACGCGCTCGCAGCCTGAGGGGAGAGGCACGATGGGACGCTCTGTCAGCTATCCTTCGGGTGCGGTCGTCGCTTTCCAAGTCCTGGAGACGGACGATGACGCAGACTGGGACTTTGAATACGAGTGGCTACGCGATGATTTGCGCGAAAGGGCCGCAGCCGCCTTTCCCTCGCTCATTCCGCATGATGGATGGCGCGGGCGCGAGGACCGCATCCTCATGCGCAATGCCTACGCCGACTTCGGTGTCTCGACGTACGGAAGCCTCGTTGCTGTCTGGGTCGCCGAGCGCGACGACGGCCCCTACTGGGAGAGCGACTGGCGCCACCCGCGGACGGCGCGCGCGCAGCGCTGGCTGACGCAGATCGCACCGCGGTTCGAAGGTCTCTTCGGCGAGTACGAGTGCCTTGGGCACATGTCGAATGGCGAGGGCGTCTACCGCAAGCGTGCGGCCTGATCCGGCATGCTCGTTCGTCTACCATCCTGACGGGTTTGGCGCAGCCGCCGCAGCCCTCTGGCGCCGCGAGAGAGGCCCTGGGCCGGTCATCCGCGTCCCGCAACCCGGCTTGGTGAGGCCCGTGTTGGCGCGCTTGCAGCGCGCCTGCCCGCGCCAGCCTCGCCAAGCGGGTTTCCGCCCCGATGAGGCGTGCGGGACGCGAAATTGACCGGCCCTGACGGGCTCTCGCCGGCGCAAGGAGCATTTGGCTCCCGGTCGGTCCCAAACCGTCAGGAGGTTCCCATGCACACGTTATTTGCCAACCAGCTCTCCGGCCTTGATCTGTCCGGCTTCTCGATCGGCCCGGCACCGCTTTCCACCACCGACTTTCCGTCGAGCGAAGCTGCCTCGCAGACCCTTGAAGCCGTCTGGTCCGATCTCTTCGCGCTCGTCACCGGCACCGCGCTCGAGGCCGATGCCGAGGATCTCGGCTGGGCCTTCGTGAACCTTTTCCACCGCGCTGCGGAGCGCAAAGGCACCGCGCTCGACCGGGCGACCGATGAGGTACGCGCCTTGGTTGCCACCGCCGATGGATCAGAGGTTCACACCCACGACCTCGAGACCCAGGTCGAGCGTGCGCAATGCGCCGAAAGCGCCATGCTCGCCTACGAAGAGTTGCGCGAGATCGCGGCCGGCCTCTATCTCAACGAGTTCGGAACGTCCTGGAAGCCGGTCTCCAGCTCGCGGCTCAACCACGGTGCAACGCTGACCTCTGCGCTCGTGCAAGGGCGGGATTTCTTGCGGGCCCGATCCGAAGCCAAGCGCCGGGCCGTAACGCCCGAGGGCACCCCGGTGGTCTTCGCCGGGGGCCGCATGGGTCGCAGCAGCGAAGCAGATGCGCTCGCCTTTGCCGACAACATCTGGGCGACGCTCGACAAGGTTCGTGCCCGCGTTCCCGACATGGTGCTGGTCCATGGCGGTGACAGCAAGGGCATCGACCGGCTAGCCTCGTCCTGGGCTGAGCGTCACAAGGTCCCGCAGGTGGTGTTCGCCCTCGATATGCGGCTCGGTGCCCGCGCCGGGTTCCAGCGCAATGAGCGCATGCTCGGCCTTGATCCGCGGTACGTCGTGGCGTTTCCAGGCAACGGGGTTCTCGAAAGGCTCGTGATCGACGCCAAGGCACGCCGCATTACCGTCGTCGATCGCCGGGGGCCGCTGGGCACATGCCCGAAGTCGCAAGCCGGTGGTGTTCCCGGCTGATGGCGATCTCGTAGTGCCAGCGCCCTCGCGGGTGCTGGCATTGCGCACTTGCCCCCAGGCGCGCACGGGTCTATCTTACTTTCGTCTTACATCTGGAGAACATGCCGTGGGCGTTCACGACCGGCTGACGACTGTCATCTCGACCAAGGGCCAAGTCATTCTGCCCAAGGCCATCCGCGATCAGCTCCAATGGGGAGCAGGAACTCGGCTCACGGTAGAGAATACGCCGGATGGCGTACTCCTCAAATCCACGCCGGTGTTTGCTGCTTCCAGCATCGATGTGCTCTTTGGATCGATGCAGTACGATGGACCAGCGCTGTCGATCGACGAGATGAATGCAGCGATCGCGACGGAGGCCGAGCGACGTGCGCGCGATTGATACCAATGTCATTGTCCGCTTCCTGACGGCGGATGATGCGGCCCAGGCAGCCGTGGCGCGCCGGGCCATCGAGGCGGGCGATATTTTCATCCCGACCACCGTTCTGCTCGAAACAGAGTGGGTGCTTCGCAGCGGCTACGGCTTCTCCAGTGAGGCCATCGGGACTGCCCTTGCAGGTCTGGCCGGACTGCCGGGCGTTGCCGTTGAAGATCCGCTGGCTCTGGCCTCTGCTCTTGATGGTATGGCGGGTGGCATGGACTTCGCGGACGCGCTGCATCTCGCCAAGGCCGACGGCTGCATTGCCTTTCTGAGCTTCGATCTCAAGCTCGCGAAAGCCGCCAAAGGCCGGTCTTCGGTCCCGGTCATGGTGCCCTGAACCGGACCAGCGCCAGGGGCATGCTCTGACAGGCACCGCTTGGGCAGGGCCATGGGAATGACCCGAGACCGCGCTCTCCTCGGCGATCGACCCTCTGATGTAGATCTTACATCGAGAGCGGGCGAAAACGCCCCACCGAGATCAGACGCATGGCCCCGTAAAGGGGCAGGTTCGAGAGCAAGCACAACCGCGAAATGCCACGAACGGGCAGGTCATCTGATCGACTTTGGCCCGGGGCCATCCGGCTCTTCGCGAACCCCTCCCTGAAGGCGCCGTCAGCCCCTCGCAACCCCGATCCGGCCGGCCGTGTTGCCCGGCTGTGCCGGGCTGCCCGCACCACCCGTCCTGATCGAGGTTCCCCTTCGGTGCGAGCGTCTGCCGCCCCCTTCTGACGGTCAGTTTGCAGCCGGGATGGCCCCGGACCTGCGCGATCAGGAGAAGACCCATGACCAATCTCGTTATCCTCGTCGGCCGTACAAGATCCGACGCTCGGCCGCACTGGCCGATTGGCCACTGCTTGCCGCCTGAAGATGCGCGGTCCGGCCCTGCGTGCGCCAAACAGAGACGAGTTGCGATTGGACTGACAGCACCGCCAAGAGCCTTGCTCAGCCCTTGACCACCGTCTGCTCGATCATGCCAAATGGCGCGCGGCCAGCAGCATCGACAGCCACCATGCGCACCCTATCGCCAAACGCCATGAACTCGGTGCGCGGCGCGCCCTCATCGAGCACTTCGATGCCGCGCCGCTCTGCGATGCAGGACGAGCCGACCTCGCGGAAATTGGCGTTCGAAACTGTGCCGGAGCCGATCACCGTGCCCGCGACCAGATCGCGGGTTCGCGCCGCGTGGGCGACGAGTTCGTGGAAGCCGAAGCCCATCGGCTCGCCGTTGGCGGCGCCGAACTGCTTGCCGTTCCAATCCACCTTCAGTGTGAGGCACACGCGGCCATCTCGCCAGTCTTCGCCCAGCTCATCCTGCGTAATGGCAAAGGCCGCCATGCTGCAAGGCGGCTTGGCCTGTATCCAGCCGAACCCGGTTTTCATCTCGGGTCCGGCGAGCGTCCGCAGTGACCAGTCGTTGATCTGAACCAGCAGCTTGATGTGGCCGAGCGCCTCTTCCGGCGTGACTCCCATCGGCACAGCATCGACAATCACGCCAAACTCGCCCTCGAAATCGATGCCAAGCGCTTCATCGGGGAACTTCACATCGTCGCCGGGGCCATAGAACTTGTCCGAGGTACCCTGATACATCAGCGGCACGTCGGTCTTGGGCTTGGTGATGCCGAACACGGCGTCCATCAGGTCGCCATGGCTCTGATAGGCCGACCCATCGAGCCACTGCCACGCGCGGGGTAGCGGGGCGATTATCTGTTCGGGATCGAGCGCATTGGGAAACGCGGTGATTGCGGCCAGCAGCGGCGCGGCCTCGGTCCAACGTTCGAGCGCGGTTTGCAACGTGGGGAAGGGGGCGGGCGCATAAGCGGTGCCATCAGCCGATACGACGACCAAGCGGCCATCGGGCGTTTCGTCACGAAGCGTTGCGAGACGCATGCAAATCCTCTCCCAATCAGTAGCATGCCTCCTAGTGGCCTTGCGGAGGAGCGACAACGTTTTCGGATCGATGGAAAACCATCAATGCCGTGATTGGGTCCGCTAGGCCCCAAGCGGTCAGCTCTCCCGGCAGCGGCTCACATAGCGGCGGATGTCGAGGCTCAGATCCTCGATCGGTGCATAATAGCCGTGGGTGTGGACTCGCGCGGCAATGCCCGATTGTACGCGCTCGCACACCGCCCAGTCCTGCCGGTTCACAAGGTCCCAGAAATCGATCGCATCGCACGGGTCGAAGTTGTCCTTCGCCATTTCATCGCGGTGAAACAGAA
>CANFIV010000140.1 GCA_947446935.1 Sphingomonadaceae bacterium
AGAAGCCTGCCATGGCCGCCGAACTCGACCGGCTGCTCGAGGATGGCTGCGAACGTATTCTCGTCGCGCCGCTTTATCCGCACTATTCCGGTGCCACTACGGCGAGCGCGCTCGATGCCGTGGCGGATTGGATCAAGGCGCGCCGCCGCCTTCCCGCGCTGCGCACCTTGCCGCCCTATCATGATGACCCCGCCACGATTGCTGCGCTGCACCGCGACCTTTCAGGGCAGATCGCCGCGCTCGATTTCGCACCGGAACTTCTGCTGCTGAGCTTTCATGGCATGCCCGAACGCACGCTGCGGCTGGGCGATCCCTACCATTGCCATTGCCACAAAAGCGCACGGCTGCTGCGCGAAGCGTTTGCCGAAACACATCCGGACTTGCGCGTGTCCACCAGCTTCCAGTCGCGGTTCGGCAGGGCCAAGTGGCTGGAGCCTGCCACCGACGATGTGATCAAGGCAGAAGGCGCGCAAGGCACACGCCGACTCGTGATCGCCGCGCCTGGCTTCTCATCCGATTGCCTTGAGACGATAGAGGAACTCGGCATTCGCGGGCGCGAGGACTTCGAGGAAGCCGGCGGCACGCACTTTGCGGCGCTAACCTGCCTGAATGCGGGGGAAGCGGGCATGGATTTGCTTGAGACTCTGGTGCGTCGCGAGCTTTCAGGCTGGATTGCGCCCGCCGCCTGACGTTCTATCATGCTCTGAACCCATTCGCTCCCAAGGGGGCAGGAGAGCACGTCCATGGCCAGTCTGGCAGCCCCTCAGCGTCAACACTTGCGTCCGCAGGACGTTCAGACCGAGCGCGGCAATCCGCACTGGGTCAGTCTCAAGAACGAAAGCGAACTCGATCACATCCCGGGCGAGGATGGCTGGCCGGTTGTGGGCACGACCTTCATGCAGCTGGCAGACCCCATCGGCTTCGGGAAGCGGATGCTGGCGCGCCACGGCCCGGTGTTCCGCACGCGCAGCTTTGGCCGGCGGCAGGTCACGCTGATCGGCCCGGATGCGAACGAGACCGTGCTGTTCGACCGGGACAAGATCTTCTCGTCCGAGCAGGGTTGGGGCCCGGTCCTCAATCTGCTGTTCCCGCGTGGGCTGATGCTCATGGATTTCGCCGGACACCGCGCCGACCGCCGCGCGCTCTCCATCGCGTTCAAGCCCGAGCCGATGCGCCACTACTGCGACCTGCTCAATGCCGATATCGCGCGCGTGGTGGAAAGCTGGGGGGAAGGCGAGCGGCAGTTCTATCCCGCGATCAAGGCACTGACGCTGGAGACCGCCGCAACCAGCTTCCTCGGCCTGCCGTTCGGGCCAGAGGCAGACCGGCTGAACAAGGCTTTTGTCGACATGGTCCAGGCGGCGGTGGCGCCGATCCGTCGGCCGCTGCCGTTCACCGCGATGGGCAAGGGCGTGGCCGGCCGCAAGATGTTGGTCGACTATTTCACGCGCCTCTTGCGTGAGCGGCGCGCGAACCCGGGGCAGGACATGTTCAGCCAGTTCGCGCTGGCGCGCCGCGATGACGGCGAATCGGAAGGTGGCGGCGAGCTTCTGCCCGAGGACGTGGTGGTCGATCACATGATCTTCCTGATGATGGCGGCGCACGATACGATCACCAGCTCCTTCACCACGCTGATCTGGCAGCTCGCCAAAAATCCCGAGTGGCAGGCGAAGCTGCGTGCAGAGGCGCGCGCTGCGGCGGATGGGGCCATCAGATTTGGCGTACCCACACTGCCCTACGACGCACTCGGGCAGATGGAGCTGACCGACATGGCGTTCAAGGAAGCGCTCAGGATCATGCCGCCGGTCCCCTCGACCCCGCGCCGGGCGCTTAGAGACTTCACCTTCGCCGGGTACCGCATTCCGGCCGGCACCGATGTCGATGTGAGTGCTGCGGCAGTTCATGCCGATCCGGTGCTCTGGCCTGATCCCGAACGTTTCGATCCCCTGCGCTTCACGCCCGCAGCCGTGGCGGCGCGGCACAAGTACGCCTGGATACCTTATGGCGGCGGGGCGCATATGTGCCTTGGGCTGCACTTTGCGGTGATGCAGACCAAGGTGCTCCTGAACCATATCCTGAGCCGCTATGTGGTCGAGACCGCACCCGGCTATAGCCCGGCCTGGCAGGCATGGCCGATTCCCAAGCCGCGCGATGGCCTGCGCGTGACATTCCGCCGCCTTGGCTAACCCCATTCGCCAACGTGCCTGATGCTTTGGGGGTGCTGTGGTGGTTGACGATTCGGGAAGCCGCAGCTATGGGCCGCGCTTTCCGACGGGTCTTGCAGCCTTGCCGGGTGAACCAGATCCGATGCAGTGCGCGCTCGCGCGGGCTGCCAGAGCTTTTGAAACAGGATAGACATGGCCAATACGCCGCAAGCCCGTAAGCGCATCCGTCGCAATGAGAACCGTGCACTGATCAACGGCAACCGCCTCTCGCGCATCCGCACCTTCGTCAAGAAGGTCGAGACCGCGATCGCTGGTGGTGACAAGACCGCAGCGGCTGAAGCCCTACTGGCTGCGCAGCCTGAACTGGCCCGCGGTGTTGCCCGCGGCGTGCTCCACAAGAACACGGTTGCCCGCAAGATGTCGCGCCTGTCGAAGCGAGTCGCATCGCTCTGATTCGCGGCGTGAGCCCTTTTACGAGGGTTCACTAAGCACAAAAACGGAACGCGGCTGGCACCTCAGGTGCCGGCCGCTTTTTGTTTCAACCGCGTTACCGCGTGTGTGACGGTGTGGTTCCGACGCAAGTCACGGATTTTGCGCGATTCGTGGCGGTAAATATAGAAAATCTATATTTTTCAATCAATTGATTGATTTCCGCCATGTTTCAGTAGTCAAGATTCTTTATTTCAGTTTTTTTGCGATCCAGCGCTTGCGAATCCCTCCACTAGGCCAATAGAGATGAACTCCCGGTCGCGGCGATGAACCTGCCTCAGCAGTTTCAACGGCGCCCTCCGGGGTCACGACAATCGGATGTTTCATGACTGGGCGCAGACTTCTGTTTTCCGGTGAGGGGTGGATTTTGCCTGCGGCAGGGGGTGCTGGCACAGGCAGCGGGTATAAGGCATCAACGCGTGAAAATGGACGAGTTTGGAAGTGTCAGCGGTGCGCGTAGTGCCGCCGGACAGGCTGTTGAGCCGCCTCAGGGAAAAAAGGGTCGTGATGGCGCAATGATTGAGGACCAGGAGGCACTCGATCTGGCGGCAGACTGGGCGGATATCAGCCAGGGCCTGAAGAAGGACCTGGGGCCGCAACTGCACAGCCAGTGGATCAAGCCGATCCAGGTCGGCACCTTTTGCAAGGAAACCGGCACGCTCGATCTGTTTCTGCCGACCGAGTTTTCGGCGAACTGGGTCGCTGACCGATTCGCAGATAGGCTTTCACTCGCCTGGAAGATTGCGCGTTCGGAAGTCCGCCAGGTGCGGATCACAGTCCATCCACGCCGCCGGGCCATGCCCGAGCTCCGCATGGGCGGCGTTGCGGCCAACGACACCGGGTCGATGTCTCCAGTTCAGCGTGCGTCCTCCGTGCCGCTCAGCGCGGATGGAGCCGTTACCGGTCTCGATCCCTCGCTCACCTTTGCCGAATTCGTCTCGGGCTCGGCCAATGTGCTCGCGGTCAACGCAGCGCAGCGCATGGCCGCGCTCGAACAGCCGCAGTTCTCGCCGCTCTACCTCAAAGGCTCGACCGGGCAGGGCAAGACGCACCTGCTCCATGCCATCGGCCATGCCTATGCCGCCGCCCGCCCGGGCGCGCGCATCTTCTACTGCTCGGCCGAGCGCTTCATGATCGAGTTCGTGCAGGCGATGCGCTCGAACGAGATGCTGGAATTCAAGGCCCGGCTGCGCGGCTTCGATCTGTTGCTGGTGGACGATATCCAGTTCATCATCGGCAAGTCCTCGACGCAGGAGGAGTTCCTCCACACAATCGACGCGCTGATGAGCGCGGGCAAACGCCTCGTCGTCGCTGCCGATCGCGCGCCACAGGCGCTCGACGGTGTCGAGCAGCGCCTGCTCTCGCGCCTGTCGATGGGCCTCGTCGCGGATATCCTGCCCGCCGATATCGATCTGCGGCGCAAGATTCTTGAACATCGCCTCGGTCGGTTCACCAGCACGCATGTACCCGCCGATGTGATCGAGTTTCTCGCCCGCACGATCAGCCGCAATGTCCGCGAACTGGTCGGCGGTCTCAACAAGCTGATCGCCTTCGCCCAGCTCACCGGCCAGCCGGTCTCGTTGCAGCTGGCCGAGGAGCAGCTCACCGACATCCTCTCGGCCAACCGCCGCCGGATCACGATCGACGAGATCCAGCGCATGGTCTGCCAGTTCTACCGCGTTGATCGCACCGAAATGGCCAGCAAGCGCCGCGCCCGGGCGGTCGTTCGCCCGCGCCAGGTGGCCATGTACCTCGCCAAGGTGCTCACCCCGCGCAGCTATCCTGAAATCGGGCGCAAGTTCGGTGGGCGCGATCACTCCACCGTGATCCACGCGGTGCGCCTGATCGAGGAACTGCGCACGCGCGATGCCGATATGGACGGCGATGTGCGGACACTGCTGCGGCAGCTGGAGGATTGAGGACGTGAGGGAGGATGCGAGGGCCATTGTCCTCGCATTTCTCCCCCTTTCTCCCTAACTCCCCTTCCATGACTCCAGATCGTCTAGACCGCTTCGCCCGCCATATCGTGCTTCCCGAGGTCGGCGGTGCCGGTCAGGCGCGGCTGGTGCAGAGCCATGTGGTGCTGATCGGCCTCGGCGGGATTGGCAGCCCCGCCTTGCAGTATCTGGCGGGTGCCGGGATTGGGCGGCTGACGCTGGTCGATGACGACGTGGTTGATGCTTCGAACCTTCAGCGCCAGACGATTTTCCGCACTGAGGACATCGGGCGGCCAAAGGCCGAGGCTGCGGCGGTGTGGCTGGGTGCGTTTGATCCCGAGTTGGAGGGCGCGGCACATATTACCCGGCTGACCCGGGACAATGCGGCAGAGTTGATCGCGGGTGCGGACGTGGTGCTCGATGGCTCCGACAACTTCGCCACGCGGCTCGCGGTTTCAGATGCTTGTGTGCGGGCCGGGGTGCCGCTCACCAGCGCGGCATTGGGGCGGTTTCAGGGACAGGTGGCGAACTTTGCGGGGCACCGGGCAGGCCATGCCTGTTATCGCTGCTTTGTCGGTGATGCCTTCGACACCGAGGATTGCGACAGCTGCGCCGATACCGGGGTGCTGGGGGCGATGGTCGGCATGGTCGGCGCATTTGGGGCCATGGCGGCGCTGCGGGTGCTGCTGGAAGGC
>CANFIV010000141.1 GCA_947446935.1 Sphingomonadaceae bacterium
ATGGCAGCATTTTGCTGGGTGCCGCGATCGATCTCGTTGACCGAGCCGTTCACCTGCCCGACCACGTCGGCCTGCGAGGCGCACTCGGCTGCAATGGATTCTACCTGGCCGCGGATATCGGTCATGCGCGTCAGGATCCGTTCGAGCACGGCACCGGTCTCATGGACCAGCGCGACGCCGCTGGTGACTTGCGCATCCGAGCTGGAAATCAGTTTGCGGATGTCAGCGGCCGCATCGGCGCTGCGCTGCGCAAGCGCGCGAACTTCGTTAGCGACCACCGCGAAGCCCTTGCCCGCATCGCCCGCGCGCGCAGCTTCCACCCCTGCGTTGAGTGCCAGAAGATTGGTCTGGAAGGCGATGCCGTCGATCAAGGTAATGATCTGTGCGATTTCCTGCGCCGATGCGGCAATCGCGCTCATGGCTTCGGTGGTACGCTGGATGACCTCGCCGCTTTCGTGCGCGTCACGATGCGCCTGTTCGATGGATTCGCGCACGCTCGATGCATTGCTGGCTGTGGCGCTCACGCCCTTGGCGACCTGATTGACCGCAGCCGCGGCCTCTTCGACTTGCGCGGCCTGCTGCATGTTGCGATCGGCCAAATTGTTCGATGCGGTGCCGATCTCACCCGAGCCGTTCAGGACGCGGGAAGCGGAGCCAGACACATTCTGAATGAGCTGCGAGAGCTGGTCGCGCGTGCGGCCATAGGCCTGACGCAGACCCTCATAGGATTCGTCGAACTGCGTATCGATCCGGTAGGTCAGATCACCCGCGGCCAGCGCATCGAGCCCGCCCGAGATTTCTGCGACAACACGCGCTTGCGCGGCCACGGCCACGCGGCGCGCTTGTGCGGCGCCCTGGAAGGCAAGCGCCGCGCGCTGGATTGCGCTGACTTCATCATTGCCGGATCCCGCTTCGATCGGCACGTCGAGATCACCAGCAGTCATGCGCTCCAGCTTCCCGGCAAGCTGGTCGATCGGATCGACGACGAGCCGGTTTAGCGTGCGCATGGCCCAGAAAAGGATTGCCGCGAAAGCTAGAGCAACAATCAGTTCCCCGATCAGCGATCCGGTTCCCAACAAGGCTGCTGTCTCGTTCAATTGCTTCTGCCGGGCCTCGATAGCTTTTGCGACATTGTCTTGTGCAGTCTCCAGCGCATGGAACGCGGCATCGACTTTCACGACGTTGGCTTCGGCTTGAGGGTCATTGGCGGCAATCATCTTGGCGACGTCGGTTGCGGCAATTGTATAGCTTTTCAGGCCTTCAGCTACCGGTTCCAAGGCTGACTCGATATCCGCATCGAGCGGCAATTTCCGATTGGCATCAACATATTTGTGCATGTCGCCGCTGTATTCGTTGATTTCGGCGATTGCGTCATCGCGCTCTGTGCTGTCGCCGCGCGCGGCGGTGTGGAGCGCGCGGTAGACCGAGCCGCGGATGGCGTCGTGGAGCATGTCGGCCTGCATGTGGTTGTGCATGGCTTCGGTGAGAAGGCGCTGCGATCCGGCCAGACCCACCATGCTTTGTTGAATGCCCAGCGAAGAGCCGACGAGGGTAACGAAGGCGAGGGCAATGATGCCTCCACCTACTTTGATACGTTTGCGAATAGACATGCAGTACCGTTCCACTGGGCCGACTATGTCGAACTATGAGGTCGATAGGCTGATAATTATTTGCAATTTACGGATCTAGGTCATTCAGCCTAAGTGTTATACCTTATACCTCATGAGAGCATCGCTGATGCCTCTTTCCCACCCCTGGTAGTTCTTTACTCTCAAACTGATTGAACTCCCGCCCTCTCGAGTGCGATCGTTAGCTTCGAATGAACGGATTGGTGTACATTTACGATGGTTCGCTTCACCCATCGCGTTCGACCGCTTTCGACTAGACCGGACATTAATCTGCGTGGACAGGGACGACTGACTCTGGTCGCGAGCCGCCTTTGCCGCCACGGGCACCAAGCGCCAGATTTTGACCACTAGCGTAGTGGCCTACATCGCCTGACGTTCTGGGAATTTCAGAACGTCGGCACCTTTTCGAAGTTGATCGAGATAGTCAGACCACCACTGCGCCATCTCAAGCCGCTCCTGCCAATGCGCGCCGCGATGATAAGCCGCTCGCACCTTGTCGCTGTCACCATGCGCCAGCGCCCTTTCAATGGCGTCAGGATGCCATTTGCCGCTTTCGTTCAGCAGCGTGGAAGCCATGGCCCGGAAACCGTGCGCCGTCATTTCGTCGCTTGCGTAGCCCAGCCGCCGCAGCCCTGCGTTGATGGTGTTCTCACTCATGGGGCGGGTGCGGGTGCGGATCGATGGGAACACGTAACCGGCTGGCCCGGTGACTGCCTGCACCTCCTGAAAGATCGCAACAGCTTGCTTTGACAGCGGCACGTGATGGGCTTTGCGCATTTTCATTTTTTCCGCCGGGATAATCCAAAGCGCGCTGTCCAAATCGATCTCGCTCCACTCGGCATGGCGCAGTTCGCCGGGGCGGACAAACACATGCGGGGCAATCTGCATTGCCAGCTTGGTGAAGCCCTGCCCCTCATAGCCATCAATTGCGCGCAGCAGCTCCCCGACTCGCTTGGCATCGGTAACAGCGCCGTAGTGAGTGACGGTCGGGCCGGTAAGCGCGCCGCGCAGATCGCGGGTAGGGTCGGATGCCAGCCGCGCCGTCGCCACTGCGTAGCGAAGCACCGCGCTGGCTAGTTGCAGGGTCCGCCGCGCGCTTTCCAGATTGCCCTTGCCTTCAATCTTGCGAATGGCCCCCAGAACGTCCGCCGGTTCAATCTCGCCTATCGGCATGGCCCCCACTGCGGGGATCAGCAGGGACAGAAGATATTCGCTGCGAACCGCCGTTGCAGGTGCCCATGCCTTCGCCCCATCGCGCCGCCGCTTCTTGCAGTACTCGGCGGAAATGGCAGCAAATGTGTTATCCGCTTCCAGCTTCGCCCGCACCTTGCTGCGCTGTTTTTCCCGCGACGGATCTTTGCCCGCTGCCATCATCTCGCGCGCATCATCGCGCCGCTTGCGTGCTTCGCTCAGGCTGACTTCGGGATACGTGCCGATGCCCAGCTTTTTCTCTTTGCCGTCCACGCGGTATTTCACCCGCCACAATTTGCCGCCGGTCGGCTGGACCAGCAGGAACAGGCCCGATGTATCGCCCAGCTTGTAGGGCTTGGCGCGGGGCTTGGCATTTCGGATGGCAACGTCGGTAAGCGCCATTTTCCGCCACTTTCCTAACAAGTGGCCCCCACTTTGAGGCCATTGTATCTGGCTCCCAGCGAGTGGCCCCCATGATGGCCCCCAATGATCGGTGGCTTTCAGTGAATGGAACCGGACGAAAATGGCCTGATACATGCTAGAATATGGCGGTTTTTTGGGGTTTGTCCAGACAGATACGGACGCGGCTGAACAGGAAAATGGAGCGGGTAGCGGGAATCGAACCCGCATAGCCAGCTTGGAAGGCTGGTGCTTTACCACTAAGCTATACCCGCGCTCGCGCCGCGTCTGCCACGAGCCGCGCCTGTCCGTCAACCTTCTGTCCGTCAACCTTCTGTCCGTGAACCTTCTGCCCACCAGGCCGCCTTGCGGTTTTGTCAGGCTCCGTCTATTGTTATGTGGCATAACCCAATTCGGAGAGTGATGTGTCTGATCATCCGCGCCCAGTGCCCGCTGCCATATCCCGCGATGCGCTGGAGCGGCTGCTGCGGCCGCGTTCGGTTGCGGTTGTCGGCGCTACGGACAAGCCGGGCGCGCTGGGCACGACCCTGCTCTCCAATCTCGATGCCAATGGCTTTTCCGGCACGGTTTATCCGATCAACCCGAAGCGCGAGACCCTGGGCGGGCGGTCGTGCCTGCCGGGGATCGAGTCGCTGCCCGAGGGCGTCGATGCAGCCGTGCTCGCCATTCCGCGCGCAGGCGTGCTCGATGCGGTGCGCGCGCTCGCCGCGCGCAAGGTCGGCGGCGTGGTGATCTTTGCTGCGGGGTTTGCCGAAGGTGGGGCAGAGGGCCTCGCCGAACAGCAAGAGATCGCCCGGATCGCACACGCGGCGGGCATGGTCGTTGAAGGACCCAATTGCCTGGGCCTCGTAAATTATGTTGACCGGATTCCGCTTACCTTTGTCGAGACCAATGCGGTGCCGCCCGCCGGGCACCGTGCCATCGGCATCGTCTCGCAATCGGGCGCAATGGCGGCGGTACTCGGCACCGTGCTGCTCGCGCGCGAATGCGGCGTGTCTTACTCGGTCTCGACCGGCAACGAGGCTGCGAGCGGGGTCGAGGACTACGTCGATTGGATGATCGATCAGGCCGACACCCATGTGATCGCCATGATCGTCGAGCAGTTCCGCAAGCCCGAGCGATTCCTTGCCGCCGCAGCTCGCGCCCGTGCGGCTGGCAAGCCGATTGTCTTGCTGCACCCGGGCACCTCCAGCGCCGCGCGCGAATCTGCCGCGACCCACACCGGTGCACTTGCGGGTGACTATGCCCTGATGCGCGCCAAAGTGGAGCGCGCCGGGGTGATCATGGCCGAGACGCTGCAGGAGCTTGGCGACATTGCCGAAATCGCGTTGCGCTGCCCTGTCCTGCCTTCGGGCGCGACGGCGGTTTTGGGCGAATCCGGCGCGTTCAAGGCGCTCACGCTCGATCTGGCCGAGCGGCTGGAACTGCCGCTGGCCGCGCTGGGGGATGCGGATTCGCCTGCTTTGCGCGCCGCACTGCCGCCCTTCGTGCCGGTGAGCAATCCGCTCGATATCACCGCACAGGGCCTCTCCGAACCGGCGATTTACACGCGCTGCGTAGAGGCACTGCTGAGTGACTCGCGCGTGGGCACAGTGCTTGCGGGCATCATTCAGGCCGAAGCGATCACCTGCGCGATCAAGTTCCCGCCGATCCTTGCCGCCGCCACGGCCCATGGTCAGCCGCTCAACAAGCCTTTGATCTTCGCGGGGCTCGATGAAGGCGCAGCCGTTCCCCCAGAGCGCATCGCCGCCTTGCGCGCAGCGGGCGTCCCCTGGTTTCCCACCACCGAGCGGGCGCTCACCGCGATCACGCGCCTGACGCACTGGTCCGCGCGCGATACAACCGCAGGCAGTGCGGGTCCGCTGGCCGTACCCGGCCTCGCCGCCGAGGCGGGCGTGATCCCCGAATACAAGGCGAAAGCCCTCCTCGGCCCGCTCGGCATTCCCTTCCCCAAGGGCACCTTTGCCGCCAGCGCCGATGCAGCGGTCGCCGCAGCCGATGCGCTCGGCTACCCGG
>CANFIV010000142.1 GCA_947446935.1 Sphingomonadaceae bacterium
CACCACCATATCGGCAAAGTCTGGTGCCGGGGCTCGTCGGTCATGCATTCCTACTTCCGCGATCCGGAAGCGACCGAGGCCTGCATGGTCGATGGCTGGCTCGATACCGGTGACATGGGCTACTGCAACGAGGACGGCTATCTGTTCATCGTCGGCCGCGCCAAGGACATGATCATCATCAACGGCAAGAACCACTGGCCGCAGGATATCGAATGGGCGGTGGAACAGCTGCCCGGCTTCCACCAGGGCGATATCGCCGCCTTCTCGGTCGAGACCGAGAGCGGAGAGGAAACCCCCGCGGTGCTCGTCCACTGCCGCGTCACCGATCCGGCCGAACGCCTGAAGCTGCGCGATGCGATCCGCGACAAAGTCCGCTCGATCACCGGCATGAACTGCGTCGTCGAACTCGTGCCCCCGCGCACGCTGCCCCGCACCAGCTCGGGCAAACTGAGCCGCGCCAAGGCCAAGAAGCAGTATCTCGCGGGCGAGATCGAGCCGTACAGCCTCGCGGCCTGAGCCAAACCTAAAGCCCTCTCCTCTTCAGAGGAGAGGGTTGGGAGAGGGACAAGCGCTGCGCACCGGGCTCCAGATCACCCCAGCAGCCGCTCGCCCTTCTCGCGGATCGCGGTTTCGATCATGCCCCGCGCAAAACCCACGCCGGGCGGAATCGTCACCTCGAAATCGAGCGCGGTTTCGTTGATCTCGGCGCTGCAGGGGATCGAATAGCCCATCGCGTTCACCGTGATCGCAAGGGTGTCTTCGCCGGTCCACTCGGTCTCCAGCGAGGCGAGGCTGCCTAGCAGCCCTTTCGCCTTGTCCTCGGCATCGCCCAGCCGCGCGTGCATGCGGCGGCGGACTTCATCCTTGCCAAGCGTGTGGGGAATCGAAACGCGCATCAGGGCTTGGCCTCGGGTGCTTGAAGTTGCGGCGCAGACTGTTCCAGTCCGTCACCATATTTGTAATCCAGAAAGCGCCCCCGCACCGCCAGCGCATCCAGATCGCCCGCTGCCAGCTGCCGCGTCACCGCATCGATTTCCTGGCTGATCTTGCCGAGCCCGTCGGTCAGCTGCTGATCCGCGGTCCGCCCGTCGCGCTGCTCGCGCCTGAGGTTTGCCGGAATGCGGCGATAGCTTTCGACCATGCCGGGCAAATGCTCGCCCACCAGCTTGCGCACTTCGGACACCGCCGGTTCCGCCGGATCGACGCCCTCCAGCTGCAAGCCCAGTCCATCAAGCTGCACACCGATCTGATCGATCAGGTTCACCGCCGGTGCCGGCAACGCGGGCCGCTGCGCTTCCAGCCACAGTTCGGTGCGCGCCACCATGCTCCGCACATCGCCCCGGTTCAGCGCACCCAGCTCGGGCACCTTGAGCCGGGGAAACGTGCCGAGCAGGCCAATCGCGCCGACAATCGCAAGGAACGTCACCACGAGACCGGTAAACCCGATCCCGTCTATCACCAGCCCGGCCACCAGCGCCGCAAACAGGATCGCCATGACGGCAAAGGCCATGCGCGCGGCCTTGCGCGCCAGATGCAGCCGCTTCAGTTCCGCCGAACGCTTTCCGATCGAGCGGACGGGCACGCGCCGCCCGCCCTCGCGCTGGCGCTGCAGCGAGGTGCGCGCCTCGGCCAGGATCCGGCCACTGTCAGACGAACTGTCCGCCATCAGCACGTCAGCCTTCCAGGCTGAGCAGCGGCGAGGTGTCCGGCCCGGCCAGCTTCGATTGCGAGGCGCCTTCGGCCCGCGCGATATAGCCCTTCGATTTCTCGACCTCACCCGAAAGCGTATCGACCGTCTGCTTCATCGCATCGAGCGCCTTCAGCTTGAACGTGTCGATCGTGTCCATCGTCTCGTAAATGTTCTGGAAGGCGCGCTGCAGCGTTTCGAGCGGGATCGTGCTCGAAGCCGCCATTTCGTGGATCTTGCCGGTCTGCTCGCGCAGCAGCTTGCCGGTCGAGTCGATGATGTTGGCGGTCGTCGTGTTGAGCGCGGTGATCTGCGAAAGCACCAGCCGCTGGTTGTTCATCGCCTGCGCCACGGTCACGGCGGTGCGCAGCGCGGCCACCGTCGTCGTGCCCGCGCGGTCCACGCCCTTCACCAGCTCGACGTTGTTCTTCTTGACCAGATCAAGCGCGAGGTAGCCCTGCACCGTCACCGCCATCTGCGTCAGCAGGTCCTGCGTGCGCTGGCGCGTATAGAACAGCGCGCTTTCGCGAATCGCCTTGGCCTTGGCCGGATCGGTGTGATCGAGATCGGCGGCGGCATCCTCCAGCTTCTGATCGAGCACCTTGGAGATGTGGACCATCTGCTCGAGATTGCCCATCGCCTCCCACAGCTTGCCGCGCTCCACGTCAATCGCGGCGTTGTCCATCAGCAGCTCGTCCTTGCCCGATGCCAGCCGGTCGAGGATCGCCTTGATGTGGCCTTGCGAGGATGAGTAGCTGTCGAAATAGGTCTTCAGCTTGTTGCCGAAGGGGATGATCCCGAGGAACTTGCGCGGGGCGGAAAGATTGCCCTGCCGACCGGGATCGAGCTCCTCCACCGTGCGGCGCAGCGCGGCCAGATCCGCACCGACACCCGTATCCTTGCCCATCGCGCGGATCGGCCGATCGAGAAACCGGTTCGACATGCCCGCCGCCGCCCCGATTTCCTTGCGGCCCATATTGGAGAGCTGATCCACCCGTTTGCCAAATTCCGGGCTTGCCGCATCCTGTGCAACCAGATCGGCAACGAATGCCTCGGCCCGCGCTTCCAGCTTGGACTTGGTCTCATCCGCTACCGGCACGAGGCCGGCCGCCTGCGTCGGCGCGACCACCGGCACCGGATCGGGTGGGGTCAGCGTGATCGGGGAAACGGTATCGGTCGAATTGCTGGCCATGGCTCTGCTCTGGATCGAGGTGATGCGGCCCAAGATGGCGCGCCCATGGCCGCTGTGCAAGCTGTATTGGTAAGATAATACAGCGCCTGCCCCTCCGACCGCATGGACAGTGCCTCCCGCACCGCGCAAGGCAGGTGCATGAACGACATGAACGCGCCCCCTCCTCCCCTGCGCTGCGCCGTGTTCGGAGCCTCGGGCGGAATCGGTGCGGCGCTGGCTCTGGCACTTGCCGCACGGGCCCCGACGATCGAGGTCCACGCCGGATCGCGCAGCGGCGCGGCCCCGCTTTCCGCCAAAGTGCACCCCTTCGCCTTTGATCTCACCGACGAGGCCAGCATCGCCAAGGCCTGCGCAACAATCGGCGCTCCGCTCGATATGGTGATCGTTGCCACCGGCCGCCTTACCCGCGCCGATGGCACCGGCCCGGAAAAGTCTTGGCGTGCACTGGACGGGGCCGGCATGGCCGAGCTTTTCGCGATCAACACGATCGGCCCGGCCCTGATTGCCAAACACACCGTGCCGCTGCTCCGCCGCGACGGGCGCGCCGTGTTCGCAGCGCTCTCGGCCCGCGTCGGCTCGATCAGCGACAATCGCCTCGGCGGCTGGCATGCCTACCGCGCAAGCAAGGCCGCGCTGAACATGCTGGTAAAAAACCTCGCCCTCGAACTCGCGCGCAGCCACCCCCAGGCGCTTGCCGTCACGCTCCACCCCGGCACCGTCGCCACCCCGCTTTCCGCCCCCTTCCAGCGCGGTGTCGCGCCGGAGAAGTTGTTTGCGCCGGATGTGTCAGCCGAGGCGCTGCTTACGGTCCTCGATGGGCTCACTCCTGCGCAAAGCGGCGGGCTTTTCGCATGGGATGGCGCGCAAATTCCCTTCTAGCAGCGCCTCCTATCAAGGCCGCTTGGCGAAGAGCAGCGTCATGCGGTCGCTTTCGCCGATAGCCTCATACTTGGCGCGGTCCTTGTCCTTCAGTGTCAGCACCGGCGGCAGGGTCCAGACACCGTCGGGCCAGTTGGCGCTGTCCTTGGCGTTGCCGTTGATCTCGCTTTTGGCGACGAGGCGGAAACCGTGGGCTTCGATCAGCGCGATCACATCGGCCTCACGCATATAGCCCATGGTCCCTTGCGTGTAGGACGCGGGGGCATCGGCCTTGGCGCGGTGCTCCTCGATTCCGAGCAGGCCATCATCCTTGAGCAGCGCGCGGATCGCGGTGAGATCGTTGTAGAGGTAGCCATCGGGCCACATATTGTGGACTTCGCGCATGATCATCACGCGGTCCACAGTGCCTTTGCGCTCGGCAGGGACTGCATCGAGATTGAACGCCGGGATGCGGGCTTCGGGCACGCCGGTCCAGCCCGCAGCCTTTGGCGGAAACGCGGCGGGGAACGCGGCGAGGCGGGTCTTGGTATCGCCCGAGGCCGTGGCGGTGCCGGCGCTGATGCCGATGTACTGGCCCTTCTCGCCCAGATAGGGGACAAGGATGCGCGTGAACCAGCCGCCGGAAGGCATGTAGTCCGCAACGGTCATGCCCGGTTTGATGCGGAAGAAATCGAGCGTTTCGGCGGGATGGCGAAAGGCATCGCGCACGCGGTCCTTGTCGCGGCGCGGATCGGCGAGGACGGTCGCCATCGTGGGGCTGGCTGCGCCGGGCGCATCGGGCGCGGCCATCACGGCAGCGGGCGCGGCTATTGCGGCGAGCAGAACGGCGGCGAGGAAGGCGGATTTGCGCATGGTGTAACTCCGGTGGCGATTCGCACGAATTGCCATCACCCTAAGCCAGCGGGAGGCGATGACAATCAGCCCTCTCATCCCTATTTTCGCGAAGTGGCAGACGGGGCACGAAGACCCGGCAGAAAAGGATCAGGACGAATGGCACAGGCAATCATGGCGGGCGGATGCTTCTGGTGCACCGAAGCGGTGTTCCGCGACGTCGTCGGGGTGAGCGAAGTCGAGAGCGGCTATATCGGCGGCACTGGCGCGAACCCGACCTACAAGCAGGTCTGCAGCGGCACGACCGGCCATGCCGAGGCGATCCGCGTGACATATGATCCGGACCAGCTGTCGCTGGACGATCTGCTCGATATCCATTTCGCCACGCATGACGCGACGACGCTCAACCGGCAGGGCAACGATATCGGCACGCAGTACCGCTCGGCGCTGTTTCCAGCCGACGAGGAGCAGCGCGCGGCGATGGAGGCCGCGATCGCGCGGGCGCAGGCGGCAAGCCCCAAGCCGATCGTGACGGCCATCGAAGGTCCGGCGATCTGGTATCCTGCGGAGGATTATCATCAGGAGTATTGGCAGGGCGAAGGCCAGCGCAATCCCTATTGCCTCGCGGTGATCCCGCCCAAGCTGCAGA
>CANFIV010000143.1 GCA_947446935.1 Sphingomonadaceae bacterium
TATCCGACCAACGCGGAGGGCCTGCAGGCGCTGGTCACACAGCCGCAGCAGATGCCCGGCTGGCGCGGGCCCTATCTGCCCAATGCCACCGGCCTGACTGATCCGTGGCAGCATCCCTATCGCTATGCCAGCCCGGGCAAGCACGGC
This sequence comes from Sphingomonadaceae bacterium, assembly GCA_947446935.1. Classification (GTDB taxonomy): domain Bacteria; phylum Pseudomonadota; class Alphaproteobacteria; order Sphingomonadales; family Sphingomonadaceae; genus Novosphingobium. The sequence continues at coordinate 148 of CANFIV010000143.1, forward strand.
GAGGTCGATGTATACTCGTACGGTTCCGACGACGCCGAAGGCGGCACCGGCGAGGCCAAAGATCTCGGCAACTGGTGATCTGGCGATGCGCATGCGCCCAAAGAGCCGGAGGGACGACCGCGGGTTCACGCTGATCGAGGCGCTCGTGGTGCTCGCCGTGGTCGGACTGACCGCGGCGCTGTCCTATCCGCAGCTCGACCGGGCGCTGGCCGGATTTCAAGCCCGGCAAGCGCGCAGCGAACTGGTGGCCAGCGTGCTCGGTGCGCGCAGTCTCGCCGTCAGGATCGACCGTCCTGTGGCTTTGACCGTGGACCGCAGCGGAAGCAGTCTGTCCATCGACAGCCAGCCCCCCCGCGCCCTGCCCGGTGCGGCGCGGATCGACGGACATCCCCGGCCGCTGTGGTTCTATCCCGATGGCAGCGCGGACGGGGGCAGGCTGATCCTCGTGACCCGCTCCGGAACGACGACCTATCTTGTCAGCCGCGCGCTTGGCGTATTGTCGGAACAACCCGGGCGCCCTGCTGTCGAGCCTGCTGGAACTGGCGGCGATGTCTGACGTGATGTCCCGCACAGCCCCAGTGGCGAACGGCTACCTTCTGGTCGAGGCGTTGGTGGCGTTCGCGATCGTGGCGATCATGAGCGCGCTGGTGTTCGACACGCTTTCGCAAGCCAGCCGTGCGGTCAGCCTTGTGAACCAGCGTCGCGATGGCATGCTGCTCGCGCGTTCGGTGCTGGCGGCCGCCACAGTGGACTCCCCGAGCCAACCGGTTGCGCGAAACGGTAGCGAGGGCGATCTCGCATGGACCGTCTCAACCGAAAGCTGGCAATCCGATGAAACCGGCGACACTCCGTGGCGCAAGGTGACGGTGACAATCGCCACGCGCGGCGGCAACGTTCAGGTCGCGCGCCTCAGCGGGCTGAAGGCCGCACAATGATCGGGCCCGCCCCAGCCGACCGCACGAATCGCGACGCGGGCTTCACGCTTGCCGAGGTGCTTGTCGTCCTTGTGATCGCCAGCCTGATGTCGGTGATGATCCTCGGGGTCCTGACATTGCAGGCCCGTGCAGAGGGCAGCTTGCGGACCCGGGTCACGGACGGCGACGCTGTTGTGCGCGTGCAATCGCTGCTGCGCGCACGGATGGAAACGATGCGGGCCTTTCCCGATATCCACGGTGTCGGTGACTGGGTCACTTTCGAGGGGCGGCCGGGGTTGCTGCAATTCGATGCTCCGGCGCTGCAGAACGACGGGCCTCACGCGCTGTATCACTACCGGCTTCAATTGGACCGCAGCGGCAATCTCCTGCTGCTTGATCTCAACAGCCGCAGCCCGATCGACTGGCGGATCCTGACCAACAAGGGCTGGAACGCGATGACTCTGCTGAGCGGCGCGTCGCGCATCCAGCTCACCTATTTCGGGCCGGACCGCTTCACCGGCAAGGACGCTTGGCAGGAAAACTGGATCCGGCGGCGGAGCCTGCCAAAGCTTATCAGCATCCGGGTTATCTTTCCGTCCGGCGATCTGCGCCGGTGGCCTGTGTTCATGGTCCGCCCCTCCACCCAGACCCGGTTGCCCTGCCATCAGGACAACTTCGGCAAAGATTGCGGAGACCCGACTTGACCCTTACGGAATTGCTCAATTCCGACATGACCACCCTCTCGCGTGAGGCGCGGCGGGGGCTGGAGTGGTGGCTGCGCGAACTGCGTGCGATGCTCCCGGGGCAGCTCGGCGGGGCGCGCGAACAGCTCGGCGCTGTCCATCGGCTCGGGCCGGGAGACCGGATCATTGCCGCCAGCAGCGCATCGCACACGGCCGATACGCTGGTGATCCCGGGCGATATTTGCCTTGAGCGCAGCCTTGCACTGCCCGCCATGCGTGAGGCCGATCTTCGCGCGCTGGTGGAACTCGATGCGGACCGGATCCTGCCCGTCGCACCAAGCTCGCTGGTAATCGGCGTTCAGCCCGGAGGGCCCTCGGCCGCGCAGGCGGGGATGATCGACGTCGTCGTCGGCGCTCTGCCCTTGGAGCGGGCGCAGCGGATTGCCGCACAACTCGCTGAAGTCGGGCTTGCCCCGCGCAGGATCGGGCCGCTGGACGAGACCGGGGAACGGCTGGCCTTCGATCTCGCGCCGGCCATGCGCGCGGCAGGCCTGCTTCCCCCGCGCCAGCGTGTCGCGCCGTTCTGGTGGGGCGCGGTCGCCGCACTGGTGCTGCTCAACATCGGCGTAGCGGTGCTGCAGGATCAGCGGCAGGTGAACCGGGCGCAGGAACTGGTGGACGCGCAGGCACCCGCACTCAATGTGGTACGCCGGATCGAGGACCGCCTGCGCGACAATGCCGCGAAGGTCAGCAACCTCGCCGCCAGACGCGAAAGGCAGCAGCCGCAGCGTGTTCTCGCGCGGCTTTCGGCTGTGATGCCCAAGGCCAGTTGGATTCAGCATTTCGAATGGGACGGAACGCAGATTCGCGTGTCAGGCTATGCCGCCAAGGGGGTCAACGTGATCGCTTCGATCAAGGCCTCGGGTGCCTTTGCGAGAGTTCGCGCCAGCCGTTCAGAAGCACTGGCTGAAACTGCGGCCGGAGCACCGTTCGATTTCAGCGCCGCGCTGCCGGAGAACCCGTGATGCGGCCTCTTTCCCCCCGCGAGAACCGGCTTGTCGCCCTGCTCATTCTGGTCGCGCTGGTTTCATTGGTGCTGCTTGTTATCGTCGGTCCGCTGATCGGCGGATTCCGCGACCGCGCCCAGCAGCGCGATACACTGGCCGCGCGGTTTCAGGCCAACGATCTGCGGATCGCGTCGCTGCGCACCATCCAGGCGCGGGCCGAAGAACAGCAGGCCGAGATGCGCAAGCTGTTCATGGTCGCGCCCGACGGCGACGAGGCCGACGAGACCTTGCGCGAACGGATCGAAGCTGCGGCGCAGTCGGTCGGGGCCAACGTGAAAGCGACAGAGGCTATTCCCGGCTCGGTCGAAGGCTCGGCCCGCGCCTCGCTCGAAGTTCAGGTGAGCGAGGCCCAATTGGCCAGCCTGCTCACCCGGCTCAACCAGCTCAAACCCGCCGTGGCGATCGAAACCATGACCGTCACTGCCGACGACGCCCTGACCAACCTCAAATCGGAAGCGATCAATGTCAGACTGGAAGCTTCGGCTCCTTTCCTTCGCGCCCAGTAGGGAAAACGGCGCGCTGGTGCCGGCGGGCTTGTGCCTGCTGTTGCTGCCTGCCGCCGCCCTGCAAATCGCGCTGCCCGCCGCGACCGAGGTACCGCAAGGGACCGGCGCAATCCGGGCTGCTGCCTGGCAATTGCCTGAAGTAGGCGAACCGCTCGGTCTGTCCGAAGTCACGCTGCCGCCACTGTTCACGCCAACCCGGCTGGGGAGCAGGCTTGGCGAGGCAGTGGGCGACAACGCCGATGAGGAAACCGCCGACGCAAAGCCGGTTGTCGGCCCTCTGGGCGGGGCATGGGTGCTGGGCATGGAACGCGTCGGCGTGCGCCGTGCGGTGATCATCCGCAGCGCCCAGGGCGTGGTATTCAAGTTGCCCCCGGGCCGGGCTTGGCGCGGCTGGCAGCTGCTTTCGGTTCAGGACAATTTCGCCCTGTTCCGGCAGGGCGGCAAGACTCATCGCATAAACTTCGGTAATGCCCCGCCGGGAGCGATCGGCGCCTCAGACAGCGAGAACACCAGTGAATAATCAAGTTCCTGCCATGGTCCTTGTCTCGGCAATGGACCTGCCCCGCATCCGCCGTTCGCCGTTGCTGCTAGGCCTTTCTGCGGCCGCGCTCACGCTGGCCGGTGGCTGCACTCCTCGCGCGGTCTCACCTGTGGAGGGCCCTGCATCACGCCCTGTGCCTCCTATGCAGGCCGAGGACAAAGGCGTCTCGACCTCGATCATCGGCGGCGAGGCGCAGCCCCCCGCGATCGCAGCGGCAACCGCAAAGCCCAAGACCACCGGCGCGATCGAATTCAACATTCCCCACGCGGACGTGCGCACGCTGGCCCGGGTGGTGCTGCGCGACACGCTCAATATCCCCTACACCGTGACCGTGGCCGACGATGTCGATGTCGGGCTTTCCACCCCCGGCCCGGTCAGCCGCAGCCAATTGCTCGACCTGTTCGAAGCGTCGCTGCGCAAGGCGAACCTCGCGATGGTGTGGCAGGGGACCGGCTACAAGATCACAACGATCGCCGATGCCAAGTCCGAGAACACCGGCTTCCTGCCGGACCGGGGCTTCGCCACCGAGACCATCACGCTGGAATTCGCCAATGCCGAAGAGCTGAAGAAGCTGCTCGATACGGTTGTGCCCGGGGCGGTTCAGTCGGTCGATACGGGCAAGAATACGCTGATCATCGCGGGCACCGAGGCCCAGCGCAAGGGCGTACACGGCGTGATCGCGCAGTTCGATGTGAACTGGCTGCGTTCGACTTCGTTCGCGCTTTATGTGCCCGAGCGCACCGACAGCCGCCTGATCGTGCCCGAACTCGACAAGCTGCTCAACGCGCCGGATGCGCCCACCCGCGGGCTCGTGCGGATCATCGCGATGGACAAGCTGAATGGCATTCTCGCCGTGACCCAGCAGAAGCAGTACCTTGAAGACGTGCGCCGGTGGATCGAGGTCCTCGACCGCGAGGGCGTGAATGCCGAACAGCGGATTTTCATCTACCGCGCACAGAACGGCCGCGCGCGGGATCTGGTGAAGACCATCAATGCCTCCTTCGGATTTGGCGGCGGATCAGGTGGAACTACCGCTGATCAGAACGGCAATCCGCCAGGCTGGGACCAATCGAACCAAGGCAGTGAAAACACGGCCCGCAGCAACGATGAAGCGTCCGCACGGCCTGCCGGCGGTAGAGCTCCGGGCTCAACATCCGCGAACGAAGGAAACGGCGGCGGCGGTGGCCCGAATGGGAGCAGCGGGCTCAAAGTGCGGATCACGGCGGACGAGACCAACAACGCGGTCGTCGTGTTCGCCTCCGGCCACGACTACGCGATTGTCGAGGACGCGCTGCGCAAGCTCGATGTGCCGCCGCTGCAAGTGATGATCGAGGCCGCGATCACCGAAGTCGGGCTCAACGATCA
>CANFIV010000144.1 GCA_947446935.1 Sphingomonadaceae bacterium
ACGTCCTCGATCTGCACGGTGAGCACCACCACGCGCTCGTGCAGCACCTTGTTGTGCTTGATGTTGTGAAGCAGCGCGGAAGGCACGCCAGCGGCGGTGGAAGCCATGAAGATGGCCGTGCCGGGCACCCGCGCAGCGCTACTGTGCGCAGACTTCGTGAAGACCTCCAACGGCAGCGCGCCCTCGGCCATATGCTGGCGCATCAGCGCGCGGCCGCGCGACCAGGTGGTGAGCAGCGTGAAGATCACGAGGCCCAGCAGGAGCGGCACCCAGCCGCCATCGGGAATCTTGGCGAAGTTGGCACCGAGGTAGGTCGCATCGATCGCGAAGAACAGGCCGAGCAGCGGCAAAGCGAAAATCGGCTTCCACTGCCACAGCTTGAACAGCACCACGGCGAGCAGCAGATTGTCGATCAGCATCGCCCCCGTCACCGCGATGCCATAGGCGGCGGTGAGATTTTGCGACCGCTCAAACACCAGCACAAGCAGGATCACGGCGATCATCAGCGCCCAGTTGATCGCCGGGATATAGATCTGCCCCGCAGAGGAGGACGTGTGGCGTATCGTCATGCGCGGGATGAAGCCCAGCTGGATCGCCTGCTGCGTGACAAGGAATGCGCCCGAAATCACGGCCTTCGAAGCAATCACGGCCGCCATTGTGGCGATGATCAGCAAGGGCCATTCGAAGCCCGGGGGTGCGAGGTGGTAAAACGGGCTGGCGATCGTTTCGGGATGGCGCAGCAGCAGGGAGGCTTGTCCCAGATAATTGAGGACCAGGGCGGGCAGCACAAAGACCAGCCATGAGACACGGATCGGCGAGCGGCCAAACTGGCCCATATCGGCGTAAAGCGCCTCCGCCCCCGTCACCGCGAGCACGGCAGTGCCCATAGCGAGGAAGCCGTGCCAGGGGTCTGCGGCGAACATCGCGTAGGCACAACTGGGCGAGAGCGCCCAGATGACCTGCGGGAAGGCAACGATGCTGGCGATGCCGAGCGCCGAAATCGTGGCGAAGTAGACCAGCATGACCGGTCCGGCCCAACTGGCCGCCCAGTTCGCGGTGGAGCCGCTACCATGGCTCTTCATGACGAACAGCCCGATCAGGATCACCACGACCAGCGGCACGACCAAGGCGTGAACAGCAGCTGCTGGGTGATAGACCGCGATGCCTTCGACCGCGCTCATCACCGAGACCGCCGGGGTGATCATCGAATCGCTGTAGAACAACGCAGTGGCAAGCACGCCGAGCAGGATGATGCCCTTGCCCCAGCGCCGCCCGGAGGTGTGCTGGTTGATCAGCGCCAAGAGAGCAAGGCTGCCGCCCGAGCCCTTGTTGTCCGCACGCATGATCACAGTGACATATTTCAGCGTCACGATGAGCATCATGGACCAGAACATCAGGCTGACGATGCCATAGACATGGAGCTGATCGAGCGGGAGTGGGTGATGGCCGGCGAAGGTATCGCGCAACGCATAGAGCGGGCTGGTACCGATATCACCGAAAACAACGCCGATCGCGCCGACCGCCAGAGTGAGCGGGCCGGCATGGCGCGCCTCGGCAGAGCCTCGCACTCCGCGCAGCGATAGCGGTGCTGCAGGAGGGTTAGCCAGCGGCGCCTGCACGGCACCTCCGGGCTCCGCTCCGGGATCCGGTGCAGCGTCAACCACGGCTTCGTTCATGGCAAGCGGGTCCCCGGGCCTTGGCCCAATCCAGCCGAACTAGTTGAATAACGCCTCGGCTGGCGCGGCGCTTTAGCACTGGCTCATGCCCCCCGCAATGGCTGCGCGACGGCATAAGGCGCGGCACACACCACGGCCCATCTTATTATATTTCTTAAACTTAGGGTGCGCTGGATGCGGCTGGCGGCGTGAGCTGATCTGCCCCGCCTGTCTCCGTACCAGCCCCGCCCTGCCCTTGCGCTGCCAGCATCGAGTCGAGCCGGGCAAGCCGCGCCTCGAGATCGGCGCGATAGGGCGCATCGGGTGGCGAGCGCTGGAGCAGCTCGGCCCAGAGTGTACGCGCCTCGGCGAGCCGCCCGGTCTGCGCCAAGGCCAGCCCCATGAAGAAAGGCGGCCCCGGATGATCCGGCGCGATATCGGCGGCCTTCTGGAACGCGAACTGCGCCGCCGGGGTGATCATGCCGTCGCTGTGGCCGACCAGCGCATTGCCAAGGGCGACCCACAGATCGGCATCCTTCGGCGATTTGGCGATGGCCGAGTGCAGCACTTCCGCCGCCGCGCCAAACTGGCCCTGCCGGGTCAGCGCATCTGCGAGTACCAGCCAGGTCTTACCCTCGCCGAACGCCGCGCCCATCTGCTGACGTTCCTTGAGCAGCGCTTCATCCGCAAGCTTGGCGCTCTCGGCGGCCGGATGCGGCGCCCCCGCCTGCCCGGGATGGCCCTGCAGAGCATAACCGGCAATGCCGAACAGCAGCGCCGCACCGGTAATCTCCCACCCGCTGCGCGGCATTTTCAGCACGAATGCCATGAGGCCAAACACGATTGCCGCGATGAGCAGGATCAAAACCCAAGTCATGTCTTGCTCCCCCGGCGGAACCGGCCGCGCAGCAGAAAAGCCGCCACCAGCAGAATCAACACCGGCGCGCCAAACAGCGGCCAGGTTATCGGCTTCACTTGCGGGGTATAGCTCACATAATCGCCATAGCGTTCGATCAGCCACTGGCGGATTGCTTCGGGATCTTCACCCGCCGCGATGCGTGTGCGCACCTGATGGCGCATATCGCCAGCCATCGGCGCATCCGAATCCGCAATCGACTGGCTCTGGCACTTCAGGCAGCGCAGCGTTTCCATCAGCGCTTGCGCTTTGGCTTCCTGCTTCGGGTCCGGCAGCTGCTTGTAGGCATAAGGCGCGGGCGGCAGCAGATCCTGCGCGGCGAGCGGTGTGACGAACGTGAGCAGAAGGGCTGCCGCAAGAACCGCCATCAGAGCTTTCATTGGCACCGCACCCAGAACCCTCCTCATCCCCGCGAAGGCGGGGATCCAGAGCGGCATAGCCCGGTGTTGCACTGGATCCCCGCCTTCGCGGGGATGACGATGCGAGTGGGGCTGAGGAAGCGTATTGGGCTGAGGAAGCGTGTGGGCGTTGCTCATCATTCAGCCTCCGCCAGCTTGCGCAGGATCAGCGGCACATCTTCGGCGCGGATATCTCCGATGTGCTGGTAGCGGATGATCCCCTTGCCATCGACCACGAAAGTCTCGGGCACGCCGGAGGAGCCGATGGCCAGTTGCACCTGGCTCAGATCATCCTTGCCGATGCGGGCGAAAGGATTGCCGTTTTGCGCAAGGAAGCGCGCGACATCGTCCTTGCGGTCGCGGATGGCGACTCCGTCGATTTCGACGCCTTGCTTCGCAAGCGTTGCCAGTTGCGGCGATTCCACCGCGCAGGGCACGCACCAGCTGGCGAAGACGTTGAGCAGGCGCGGCTTGCCCGCCTTGAAAGTTGAGGTTGCAAGGCCCGGCCGTTCGTCGGTCGCAGGCGGCAGATCGAACGCGGGGAGCGGCTTGCCGATAAAGGCGCTCGCCACCTCGCGGTCGGCCGGCCAGTAGAGCCCGACGATCACGAGCACGAAGAACGCGGCAAACAGACCGAGCGGCAGCCAGCGGGCCACTCCGGAGCCTTTGGGCTTGGTGTCGGGGGCAGGCGCGGTACTCATCGGCCCTGCCGTGCCCGCCGAAACGCGATCTTGTCGCTCGCGATCAGCCGCCTCACTTCACTCGCGACACGCCCCAGCAGCGCCAGGAGGCCGCCCAGCGCGATCAGCGCGCCGCCATACCAGATCAGCGGCACGAACGGCTTCCACCAGAACCGCATCTGCCAGCGCCCGTCCTGCCCTTCTTCGCCAAGCACAGCGTAGAGTTGGCCGTTCCAGCGGGTTTTCAGCGCGCTTTCGGTGCGGTTGCCCGGCGGGTTGGTGAAGGTGCGCGCTTGCGGGTGGAGGATCGTGGGCTCACCGCCTGCATAGCTCGCCGCCACGGTCGCCTCGAGCGCAGTCCAGTTCGGCCCAGCAATAGGATCGATGGCGGAGAGCGTCACGGTGAACGGCCCAACCTGCTGGCTTTCGCCCGGGTTCATCGCCGCAAGCTTCTCGATCGAGAACGCGCCCTCGCTCGCCATGCCGAACAGAGCGACCGCGATGCCGAAGTGGCCGAGCACCATGCCGTAAACCGGCAAAGGGGTGCGGCGCAGGTTGCGCCCCCGCAGCGGCATGAAAGAGGCTACGGCAAGGCCCGGCGCAATGGACAGGCCGAGTGCGGGCAGCAGGTTGATGGGCGCGAAGAGCAGTTCAACGACCAGTAGCGCTGCGGCAGCCACCAACGCGGGGATAGCAATCGGCCACGTGATCCGCGCAGCCTTGTCCTCGCGCCAGCGCAGCAGTGGGCCGACCGCCATCACCAGGAACATCGGGATTGCGAAAACCGAGGACACCGGGTTGAAATAGGGCGGGCCGACAGAGACCTTCACGCCCATGGCTTCGGTCAGCAGCGGATAGAGCGTGCCAATCAGCACGATGCCCAAAATGCCACAGAGCATCACGTTGTTGAACACCAGGCTCGATTCGCGGCTGAACACCGCAAAGCGCGCGCCTTCGGTCACCGTGCTGGCGCGCAAGGCGAAGAGCGTCAGCGCACCGCCGATATAGATGGCGAGCAAGGCGAGAATGAACGAGCCGCGCGTCGGGTCCACCGCGAAGGCATGAACCGAAGTCAGGATGCCCGAGCGCACGAGGAACGTCCCAACCATCGACATCGAGAACGCAATCACACCCAGCATCACCGTCCAGGTGCGCAGCGCATTGCGCGAAGCCAGCACGCTGCATGAATGGAGCAGCGCGGTGGCCGCCAGCCACGGCATGAGCGAGGCGTTCTCGACCGGGTCCCAAAACCACCAGCCGCCCCAGCCGAGCGTGTAGTAGGCCCAGTAGGAGCCCGCAGTGATGCCCAGCGTCAGGAAAATCCATGCGCCCAGCACCCAAGGCCGCATCGCGCGGGCAAAGGCGGGACCTACATCGCGAGTGACAAGCGCGCCGACCGCAAAACTGAAGGCGATCGAGAGCCCGACATAGCCGACGTAAAGCGTGGGCGGATGGAACGCGAGGCCGATATCCTGCAGCAGCGGATTGAGGCCCAGCCCTTCGGGCGCAGGCTCGGGCAGCCGCTCGAACGGGTTGGAGGCGAGCAGGAGGAAGGCATAGAAGC
>CANFIV010000145.1 GCA_947446935.1 Sphingomonadaceae bacterium
ACAACAGCTGCCGCCATCGCGGCGGGCCGCTGGTAAAGGAAGATGCAGGGAATTCCAGGGGTTTTGTCTGCGGGTATCACGGCTGGAGCTACACGCTGACCGGCGAGCTTACCGCGATCCGCGACAAGCGCGATTTCGTCGATTTCGATTTCAGTTGCCGCTCCTTGATCCCGGTACGCTGCGAGATGCTGGGCGGTTGGATCTTCATCAACGAAGATCCGGACGCGCCGCCGCTGATCGAATCGCTCGGGCCAGTGGCGGGCGAGATGGAACAATTCCAGCTCGACAACCTGACTTTGGTCAACTCCCGCGGTTATGACGTGGCCTGCAACGTCAAGGTGCTGCTCGATGCGTTTCTCGAGGTCTACCATCTGAAATCGATCCACCAGTCGACGGTGGATCGCTTCCTTGATCATCGTGGCACGACGATCACGCTCTGGCCGGGCGGCCATTCGCGGATGACGACGCCCAACCGCCGCCCCGATTGGACTGATCCCGGCACCAAGGGCATGCCGGTGATCCCGACGGTGACGGAGATGCCGCGCGATAACAATGTCAGCTACAACATCTATCCCAACATCGTAATGCCGCCGGCGGCCACAGGGCTACCCATGCTGGTGTTCTGGCCGCGCACCGCGCGCACGATGCGGATCGAATGTCACTGGTTCTCGCCGCGTGTCGGCGAGGAAGGGTTGAGCCCGCTGTGGCAGACGCGGATCGACAACTTCGAACGCATCCTTTTCGAGGATACGCAGTTCGCGCCGCAGATTCAGGAATCGATTGAAAGTCCGGGCTTCAAGGGCATACCGCTCAACTATCAAGAGCGCCGGATCTATCACTGGCATGAGGAACTGGACCGGCGGATCGGAGTGAACCGCGTTCCGGCCGAGCTTCGCGTCACGCCGGTGCTTAAGGATTGGGTGGAGTCGAAATGAACGTGCACGTCGATGTTGAACCCGAGAGCGTAGACCGTCCGCGTTTCGGCTTTACGGATGCCGAACTGGCTGCACATCCCACGGTTTTCCGGGATGATCTGCTGCTGGGAAAGACGATCGTCATTTCCGGCGGCGGAACCGGCATGGGCAAAGCCATGGCGTTTCTGGCCAGCCGTCTCGGCGCGAATGTCGTTATGTGTGCACGAACCGTGGAGAAGCTGACGGCGACGCAGGATGCCATCGAGCGGCTCGTCGGCCGGCGCCCCATGGCGGTGCCGATGTCCATCCGGGATCCTGACCAGGTCGAGATGATGCTCGACTCTGTGCTGGCCGAGTATGGCCAGATCGATACGCTGATCAACAACGCCGGCGGACAGTTCCCCCAGAACGCGATCGACTTCAGCCGCAAGGGCTGGCTCGCGGTGATGGATCTCAATCTCAACGGTACCTGGTGGATGATGCAGGAAACCGCCAAGCGTTGGGTTGCGGCCGGGGCGGCTGGCAATATCGTCAACATCGTTGCCACGGTGGAGCGCGGGATGCCGCAAAGCGCACACTGCTGCGCGGCGCGCTCGGGCGTGATTTACCTCTCCAAGACCCTCTCGACCGAATGGGCGCCGCACAACATCCGCGTGAACTGCGTGGCACCGGGGATTGTCGAGACCGAAGGTTTCGCGGTCTATCCGGATGAGGCGCTGACCCGTTTCCACCTTGCCAATCCGATGCAGAAGCGTGGCGATGCGTGGGATGTGGCCGAGGCCGTGATCTATCTCGCTGCACCAAGCGGCAAGTTCATCACCGGGGAAGTGGTCACTGTCGATGGCGGCCAGAACCAGTGGGGCGTCAATTGGCCCGCTGGCATTCCCGACTATTTCAATATCGGCGGTGCGGCCTGAAACAAAAAAGGGGGGGCGGCCTTAGGCCGCCCCCCCCTTTTGTTGGTTGGCATCGTCTGCCCGGCTATTTGCCGTTGGCCGAGAACACCATCAGCAGATTGCCCGGCGCATGGTAGTAAAGCCCATAGCCTGAGTTCGTGATGACATTGCCCTTGGCAATGACCGCACCCGGCCCGCTCATGCCGCCGCCATGTCCCTTGACGCCGCCGACAGCCAAGACTTCACGGGTCGTATCGACCGACCACAACACCTTGCCGTTCGCGCTGTCATATGCGCGGAACCGGCCATCCAGATGCCCGGCAAAGACCACGCCCGGGATCGTGCTGACAGCAGACGAAATGCCCGGATCGCAGTTCGCGCGACCAGCGCAGACGTTGTCGGCCAGAACTTTCCAAAGCTCCTTGCCGGTTGCGGCATCGATAGCGTGGAGCCCGGCACCGGACAGGGCCGCGTCATAGATGCGGCCATCGCGCGTGTCGGCCATGTCGTTGACGGGCACGAACACTGTTCCGCCTTCTGCCGCCATGCCGAAGTGGACGCCGCCTTGCGTGCCGCCGTGACCAACCACGGTGCGCCACAGGATCTGGCCATCCGCGGGGTTAAGGCCATAAACTGCGCCGGACTTCTGTCCGACGACCAGCATCGTGCCGCCGCCTGCGATGGGAACCAGCAGGGGCGATGCTGCTACATCGAGATCCGGGCCCTTTTCGATCGGGCAATTTTCGTTGCCCATCATGCAGCCGACGTTCCAGGCATCGCCTTTGGTGAGCTGCGTGGTCCAGAGCCGTTTGCCGGTCTTGGCATCGACGGCGAGGACTGCATCGGAATTGCCGTCAGCCGGGGTCGAATAGTTCTCACCCGATCCGTAGTAGAGCCGGTCGCTTGCCGCATCGTACGTCGGGCTGTTCCACACCGGGGCGCCAGAGGGGCCCAGAATTTGTGTTCCCACGCTGGTCTTGCCCTGCGGGCGCGGTTCCTCGACAACGGTGGTCTGTTTCCAGTGCTGCTCTCCGGTGGCTGGATCGAGAGCGACCACCGCGCCGCGGAAGGTGCAGCAGGCGTAGGCAGGGTTGGCTGCCGCAGTCACCTCGAGCGAGGAGACAGGCACAAAAATCTGTCCGCCGCCCAGCATCGGGGTGCCGGTGATGGTTGCGTTGGGATGATCGTCGACCTTCGCCTTCCAGACCAGCGTGCCGGTCATGGCATCGAGGGCATAGGCGCGCGCCAGCACATCGCCGAAATAGAGCCGCTTGGTCGCGGCATCAGCCACGATTGCGGTCCGGATTTCTGCCGAGGCGCGGAAGCGCCAGCGGGTGCAACCGCTCGCCATGTCGAGCGCGTAGACCGTCCCATCCTGGCTGCCGACGAAGATCGCACCCCAGCCGACAGTCGGCTGCGAGCGCGCGCGCTGCGCGGCGGGATAGGCAATAGCCCACTTGAGCTTGAGTGCGGGCACATCAGCTGCGGCCAGTCCGGCCTGCTGCGCCGAGGCGAAGCGGCGGTTGTCATGGCCCCAGCCAATGGCTTCGGGCGGTGAGGCCGGATCAAACTTCGCGGCCACGGCGTCGCACATCGGCGGCTGCGCGGGTGGGCGATAATCAGCCAGCGGCGTACGCACGAGATACTCGGCGATTTCGCGGCGCTGGGTTGTGGAAAGTGCGGCGGCCTGCTGGCTCATGATGCCGCCGTTCATCGCTGCAAGAATGGCGTCTGGCGCCATCATTTCGAGCCAGACCTGCTGCGGTGCCTTGGGCACGCCGCCATTGTGGCAGCCGGCGCAGTTGGTCTCGAACAGGGCCTTGCCGGGGTGCCGCTCGACATCGATCGTCGGTCCGCCGCGGGATTGCAGTTCGTCGGTAGATTTGATCACCTCGCCCGCACCCGCCGGCTTGGCGGGAGTGGGCGGGGTGGCCGGACCACTGGAAGCGCTGCTTGCGCTCCCAGCGGCCAGAACCACGGCGGCAATGGCACCAATGAGCCAAAGACTGCCGGGCTTTGCCATCAGTTTACTGCCTGACCCAGCTTCGCGCCGATTTCGACGCCGATGAAGCGGGGCGGGCCGAACTGGCTGTTGGACCAGAGGCCACCGACCACCTGCGAGGCGGTGCGATACCGCTTGTCGGTCAGGTTGCGGCCGAACACGCGCACGTAGTACTTGTCATCGACTTCGGCGAGCGTGATCGATGCGTTGAGCAACGTGCGGGCGTTGAGGTAGGTGTTCTCCGACGCGCTTGTGATCGACTGGGTGAACAGGTTGCGCGCCACATAGTTGATGTCGCCGTTGACCGACAGCTTGTACTTGCCGAGCGGCACATCGTAGTTGGCATAGGCGGTCCACTGCCACTTGGGCAGACGATCAAGCGGCGCGCTGGCCAGGTCGTAGCCGGCGGGCAGCGGGGTAACGTACTGGTCGTACTTGCCGGACTGATAGCCGACCACGCCGCGCAAGGTGAGCCCGTCCATCGGGACCGCCGTAGCTTCCGCTTCGACGCCCGACACGTGTGCCGAGGCCGCGTTGAAAAAGCGTGTGACCTGGTTCTGCTGGCCGCCAACGGTGATCGGCACCACGATCTGCTTCTGCAGGTTCGAGTACTTCACATAGAACCCGGTGAGGTTGAAGCGCAGCTTGCGATCAAACGCCTCGGCCTTGATGCCGGCTTCGTAGCTGTCAGCCTTTTCGGGCTGGGTGGCTGCTGCGGCCTGCGCGAAGGCGACGTTGTCATCGCTGCCATCAGCATTCACGAAGGGATGGAACCCGCCGATCTGGTCGTTGAAGCCGCCGCCCTTGAAGCCGCGCGAGTACGTGGCATAGGCAAAGACCGCAGGGGTGGCCTGCCAGCCAAGGCTGGCGCGCCAGGTCGGCTCATTGGCGCGCGACTTCACCTGGATCACACCGGTTGGATAGTCGAACACGTTTCCGTCGATCGTATCCTGGATCTTGAAGTTGGGATCAAATCCGCCCTTCAGCTGCTGGATGAAGACCTGCTGACGGCCATACCACGTCTTGCGTTCCCAAGTGTAGCGACCGCCGCCCGTCAGCGTGAGCGTCGGGGTGATCTTGAAGGTGCCTTCCACGAAGGCTGCAGTGGACGAAGCCTTTTGCGCATTGCACAGGATGTAGGGGTTCGTGTTCCACGATCCGAAGGGCAGCGGGCCCGAGGCAAGATCGAGGAAGCCCAGAACCTGAGCCACGCAGAAGCTGGTCTTGTCATGCTGGTAGAAGCCGCCAGCAACGAAATCGAAGTTCCCGCCGAGCTTTGAGGCAAAGCGCAGTTCCTGCTGGAAGGTCTTGCGATCGTCTGAACGGTTGGCATCAAACAGC
>CANFIV010000146.1 GCA_947446935.1 Sphingomonadaceae bacterium
AGCGGCGAGGACTGCAACGAAAAGCCAGCTGGCAGGATGGCGCAATGCCGGACCCATCACGGAAATTGATGACATCGCGGTTATGGCCCGATCCCTCACGCTGCTGGTCCATCAGCGCGATGAAGCACCATGCACTGCAATCGATTTGCACTCAAGTCTGCCTGCTGCAGTGCGGCATTGTCTTGTGGGGCGATGTCTTATGGTGCGATCAGATCACCCGGTCGCGCTGCAGCCGCTGGATCAGCCGTTCCGCCACCGAATGACGGATCGCCCGGCCTTCACGCAGTTTGGTCCATGTATTGAGGCTGATACCGAAGCGATTCTGGATTTCGTCTGGCTTCTGGCAGCTGATCGCCGAGCGCATCGCGGCTACCACGTCTGCAGGAACGCCAGTCATTCTTTGCTCGCGCATGGAACTCCCTTGAAATTGGTCTGAACGGAATGAACAGGGGATTTGCCCGCCTGTTTATGCCGCAAGCCAAGATGGCCCATACGCCGTTTGCCGAATACCCTGTGGCTGGCGCACCGGGTCTGATGAGAGTCTTGGCCGGAGCGGGACCGAAATCCGCGAGCGCGGGTTATTGCTGCTGGATCGCCGCGTGACGCGCTGCGCGCAGCCTCCTATGGGTGTCACGCCGGGGGGCCACATTCGCAAATGCCGGAGAAACCGACCAAGATGGATAGTTCCACGCCCGCACCCAGCCCCGAGGTCCGCTACAACAGCGTCGCCCGAGCCCTGCACTGGTTTCTCGCGGTGCTGATCCTGTTCAACCTGTTCACCGGCATATTCGGCGAATCGTTCGAAAAAATCTGGGTCTCGATGCCGGCTCACAAGGCGACAGGGCTGATGATCCTCGTGCTCTCGTTTGCTCGGCTCGGTTGGCGATTGACCCATGTGCCGCCTCCCTATCCGTTCGATTTCCAGCCAGCACTGCGGCGCTTTGCGGGCTTCACCCATGCCGCATTTTATATCCTGATGATCGCGGTGCCGGTCACTGGCTGGATTTTCAGCTCGGCGGAGAAATGGCCACTCTCGATCTATGGCCTGTTCGATTGGCCCAAGCTGCCGCTGACCAAGGCCATGCCGGTGGTCGATGCGGCCCACACGGCACACGTGGTGCTGGGCTATGGGTTCGGTGCGCTGGCGGTTTTGCATATCGGCGCAGCGCTGTTTCACCACTTCGAGCTCAAGGACACGATGCTGCGCCGGATGCTGTGATCGTTCGCCATTCCCTGCAATCGTATTCCTGAACGACAGCAGATCAGCGAAAAATCACGATAACATCAGGAAAACAACGATTTCCGCACGAGATCTGAGATCCGGCCACGACAAACCGTGCGTGGCCGCTTGCCGCAGCCGCCGCGAGTGGCTTAGGCTGCCGTCTCGTGGACCGGGAGAGGCCCGACAAGATCAGGTCCGTGGGCGGCGGAGCGGCATATCGCCCTCGCCCGCGCGCCCAGCAGGTGGAGTTTTTCCGTGCGCCTCGAAGACGCAGATCAGGCCCTCGCGCCCGCCAACCCCGGTGCCAAGCCAGCCGGCATGGACTCCCATATCCTCGACGTGCTGCACCACCGCGTGGGCAAGGACGTGCATTCCGCCACCCCGCACGACTGGTTCACCGCCACCGTGCTCGCGCTGCGCGACAAGATCATCGACCAGTGGATGGAATCCACCCACCGCACTTACGAAGCGGCAGGCAAGCGGGTCTATTATCTCAGCCTCGAGTTTCTGATCGGCCGCCTGCTGCGCGATGCCCTTTCGAACATGGGCCTGACGCGCGAAATGGAAAAGGCGCTGCGCTCCTATGGCTTCGACCTTTCCGCAATCGAAGATCTGGAACCGGATGCGGCGCTGGGCAACGGCGGCCTCGGCCGGCTCGCGGCCTGCTTCATGGAAAGCCTCGCCAGCCTCGATATCCCTGCCTACGGCTATGGCATCCGCTATGTGAACGGCATGTTCCGCCAGCGCATCGACGATGGCTGGCAGGTCGAATTGCCGGAAACGTGGCTAAGCCATGGCAACCCCTGGGAATTCGACCGGCGCGAGAGCGCCTACCGCATCGGGTTCGGCGGCGAAGTGGTCGATCAGGGTGACGGCGTGGCGTGGCTTCCGGCCGAGCAGGTCGAGGCCTCTGCGGTCGATACACCGGTGGTCGGCTGGCGCGGCAAGCGCGTCAACACGCTCAGGCTCTGGACCGCCAGCGCGCTTGATCCGATCCGGCTCGATGCCTTCAACGCGGGCGACTACACCGGCGCGCTGGCTGAGGAAGTGCGGGCCGAAAGCCTAGTGCGGGTGCTCTATCCGGCGGATTCCAGCCCCGCAGGACAGGAACTGCGCCTGCGGCAGGAGTATTTCTTCACCTCGGCCTCGATCCAGGACATCGTGCGCCGGCACCTCCAGACCAATCCTGATGTCACCAGCCTGCCCGACAAGGCCGCCATCCAGCTGAACGACACGCACCCAGCGGTCGCGGTGGCCGAAATCATGCGCCTGCTGGTCGATGTCCACGGTGTCGAGTTCAACGAAGCCTGGGACATCACGCGTCGCACCGTGGGCTACACCAACCACACTTTGCTGCCCGAGGCCTTGGAATCGTGGCCACTGCCGCTGTTCGAGCGGCTGCTGCCACGCCACATGCAGATCATCTACGCGATCAACAGCCGCGTATTGCGCGAGGCGCGCAAGGCGGGGCTCGACAACCGTGCCATCTCGGCGATCAGTCTGATCGACGAAGGCGGCGAGCGCCGCGTGCGCATGGCCAACCTCGCGTTTGTCGGCGCGCACAGCGTCAACGGCGTTGCCGCGCTTCATACCGATCTGATGAAATCGACGGTGTTTTCCGATCTCCACGCGCTTTACCCGCTGCGGATCAATAACAAGACCAACGGCGTCACTCCGCGCCGCTGGCTGCAGCAGTGCAATCCCGGCCTCGTCAGCGTGATCACCGATGCGATCGGCCCGGCTTTCCTCGATGATGCCGAACAGCTGGCCGAGCTGGCCGCCTTTGCCGACGACGCCGCGTTTGGCGAGCGAATTGCCGAAGTGAAGCGCGCCAACAAGGTCGCGCTCGCGAACTATGTGCGCAAGACCCAAGGCGTCCGGCTTGATCCCGATGCGCTGTTCGATGTGCAGATCAAGCGCATCCACGAATACAAGCGCCAGCTGCTCAACCTGATCGAGACGGTGGCGCTCTACGACCAGATCCGCAGCCATCCCGAGCGCGACTGGGTGCCGCGCGTCAAGATCTTCGGCGGCAAGGCAGCTTCCAGCTATCACAATGCCAAGCTGATCATCAAACTGGCGAGCGACATCGCCCGGCGCGTCAATGCCGATCCTTCGGTGGGCGGGCTGCTCAAGGTCGTGTTCATGCCCAACTACAACGTCTCGAAGGCGGAGCGGATCATTCCCGCCGCCGACCTTTCCGAGCAGATCAGCACGGCGGGCATGGAAGCCTCGGGCACGGGCAACATGAAGTTCGCGCTCAATGGCGCGCTCACCATTGGCACGCTCGATGGCGCGAATGTCGAGATCAAGGACCGCGTGGGCGACGAGAACATCGTGATTTTCGGCCTGACTGCAGACGAAGTCGCCGCGCAGCGCGCGGGCGGCTACAATCCGCGCGCGATCATCGAAGGCAGCCGCGAACTGCAACAGGCGATTTCGGCCATCGCCACCGGCGTGTTCTCGCCCGATGATCCGCACCGCTATGAAGGCCTGATGGGCGGGATCTACGACAGCGACTGGTTTATGGTCGCCGCCGATTTCGATGCCTATCACGCCGCGCAGCGCAGCGTTGACCGCCTGTGGGAAGACCAGGCCGGCTGGCGCGCCAAGGCCATCCGCAACATCGCCAATGTCGGATGGTTCTCCTCAGACCGCACGATCAGCGAATATGCGCGCGATATCTGGGGGGTTGGGCCCACCTGATGAAGCCGCCCCAGAGCGCCCTCGATGCCCTGTTGGCCGGAACGCATGCCGATCCCTTCGCGTTGCTCGGCATCCACGAGGGGCCAGGCGGCGCGTTTGCACGCGCGGTGCTGCCGGGGGCGGAAACGGCAGAGGCGCATACTCTGGGAGGCGAGTCTCTCGGCACGCTGAAGCAGATTGACCCGCGCGGGCTGTTCGAAGGTACGGTCAAGGGCCCGCGCCAGCCGGTGAGATACCGCTGCACTTCGGGCCCGCATGAATGGTGGCAGACCGACCCCTATTCGTTCGGCCCGGTGCTGGGGCCGACCGATGATTTCCTCATCAACGAAGGCACGCACCTCAGGCTTTTTGACAAGCTCGGCGCACATGTGATTGATCATGAAGGCGCGCGTGGCGTGCATTTCGCAGTCTGGGCGCCGAATGCCGATCTCGTAGCGGTCGTGGGCGATTTCAACGACTGGGACAGCGCGCGCCACCCGATGCGCCGCCGCGCCGATATCGGCGTGTGGGAAGTGTTTGTGCCCGATATCGAGCCGGGCCGGGCCTACAAGTACCATATCGTCGGCCCCGGCGGCGCGGTCCAACCGCTCAAGGCCGATCCGTTCGCCTTCCGCTCCGAACTCCGCCCTGCGACGGCAAGCGTTGTCGATGCACCAGACACGCACATATGGGGGGACGCCGCGCACCGCGCGCATTGGGCCGCCGCCGATGCCCGGCGCGAACCCATCTCGATCTACGAAGTCCACCCCGGCTCGTGGCAGAAACCCGGGGACCGCGAATTCTACAGCTGGGACGAACTGGCCGACCGGTTGATCCCCTACGTCGTCGACATGGGCTTCACCCATATCGAGTTCCTGCCCATCTCCGAGCATCCCTACGATCCGAGCTGGGGCTACCAGACCACCGGGCTCTTCGCGCCTTCCGCCCGCTTCGGCGAGCCCGAAGGCTTCGCCCGCTTTATTGACGGCGCGCACCGTGCGGGGCTTTGCGTGCTGATTGACTGGGTCCCGGCGCATTTCCCGGTCGATGCCCACGGCCTTGCGCAGTTTGACGGCACCTACCTCTATGAACACGCCGATCCCAAACTAGGCTTTCATCCGGACTGGAAGACCGCGATCTACAATTTCGGGCGGCGCGAAGTGGCAAGCTTCCTCGTCAACAACGCACTATTCTGGGCCGAACGCTATCACGTCGACGGCCTGCGGGTCGATGCGGTCGCCTCG
>CANFIV010000147.1 GCA_947446935.1 Sphingomonadaceae bacterium
CATTCTTCAGGCCCTCAACGGTTCGGTCAATTCGATCTGGGTCGGCCGCCTTCTGGGCGATAGCGCGCTGGCCGCCACCGCCAATGCCAACGTTGTGATGTTCCTCGTTTTCGCCGCCGTGTTCGGCTTTGGCATGGCCGCCACGGTCAAGGTCGCTCAGGCTTTCGGGGCGGGCGAGACAGATGCCGCGCGCCGGACCTTCGGCTCGGCCATCGGCCTGTGCGTCGGGCTCTCACTAATCATCACCCCGCTGGGCTGGATTTTCACGCCCCACTTGCTCACCTCGATGTCCACGCCGCCCGAAATCCATGATTTCGCGCAGACCTATCTGCGCGTGATCTTCGTCGCCATGCCGGCCTCGATCGTCACCGTGATCATCGGCATGGGCCTGCGCGGCGCAGGCGATTCGCAGACTTCGCTGCGCTTCATGATCGTCTCGGTCGCGCTCGACATCCTGCTCAATCCGTTGCTGATCGCGGGGGTCGGCCCCCTGCCCCGCCTTGGCATCGCGGGTTCCGCACTCGCCACCGCCATCGCCTCCTACGCCGCGATGATCGGGCTCGTGATCTACGTCTACTGGCGGGATCTGCCGCTCCGCCTGCGCGGGCCAGAACTTGCCTACCTCGTCCCCGATCCCCGCGAGCTGCGCTTCATCCTGACCAAGGGCCTGCCCATGGGTGCGCAGATGCTGATGATCTCGGCCTCGGGCATCATCATGATCGGCCTTGCCAACCGCGAAGGCGCGACGATCAGCGCCGCCTACGGCGCCTCGCTCCAGGTCTGGACCTACCTCCAGATGCCCGCGATGGCGATTTCCGCCGCGCTTAGCGCCATGGCCGCGCAGTCCATCGGCGCAGGCCTGATCGGCCGCCTCGGCAAAATTACCCGCGCCGGGCTGATTCTCAATCTCACCATCACCGGCACGCTCACGCTGCTGCTGCTCGGCTTCGACCGCCCGGTGCTCACGCTTTTCCTTGGCCCCACCAGTCCCTCGGTGGATATCGCACGCCATATCCAATTCCTCGCGAGCTGGAGCTACGTGCTGTTCGGCGTGACCATCGTCCTGTTCGGCACAATGCGTGCAGGCGGCGTGGTTATCGCCCCGATCGTTGTCCTCGGCATCGCGATGTACCCGGTCCGCCTCGGGTTCTACTTCCTCGCGTACCCGTGGCTCGGCCCGGACGCGCTCTGGCTCTCCTTCCCCGTCGGATCCGCCGCCGCCGTAGCGCTTGCCACCATCGCCTATCGCCGCCCCGGCTGGCGCCAGCACGCGCGGGTCGTGGATCAGGACGAATGCAGCGAGGAAACCCACGTAGACGGGGAATGCGCGGGCCGTATGGCACCGGCGCTGTAAGATCCGCCGGCAAGGGCGAAAAAGGTGACACCCTGTCACCATCAAGCCTGCCCTATAAATTCATATATACCAGACAATTGCATACACGTTTGTGTCAGAGTGACACCTGACGGCACTCACGCGTTTGATTGACCATGTCAATGAACAGCGCGGTGATCATGGCGAGGTAAGCCCATGTAGGACAGCGAAAATGTCTCGGCGTTTGCCTCCCCCGCACCCATCCCTCGTCCTTCCGGCGAAGACAGGAATCCAGAACGAGGTGGCGCTGCGGGATGGCGAACGCGCTTGGGCGGATAGGTGGGAAATCGATTCCCTCCTTCGCGGGAAGGACGAAGGAGGGCCTAAAAGGCCAAAAGCTGGGCCCAAGCCCTTACCGCGACTGCGCGCGCCAGCGTTGCACAGTGCGCTCGACCGCCATTTCCTCGCCGCCAGCGCGGCGCCACAATTCGGAGAATGAGGGATCGGCCGAAGCCGGGCGCAGTTCTGTGGCGAGTTCGTCGAAAGCGACCCGGATCGGAATGGAGACGCCTTCACCGCAGATTATGCATTCGCGGTTGCGCAGGGCCGGGATCGAATCGAGGAAACCGCGCGCGCCTTCGGGCATCGCCGCCTTCACAAAGGCCTGATCGCGTTCGTTGTTGAGGCGCATGGCGATGATAGTGCCGCACTGGCTGAGCACGCCCTCGGCCAAATCTGATGGACGCTGCGTGATGAGGCCGAGCGAAACGCCGTATTTGCGGCCTTCCTTGGCGATGCGCGAGAGGATGCGGCCCACCGACGAGCCATCCGAGTTCTTCTCGGCGGGCACGTAGCGGTGCGCTTCTTCGCAGACGAGCAGGATCGGCCGGGTTTCCTCATCGCGCGACCAGATCGCGTAATCGAACACCAAGCGCGAGAGCACGGCGACCACGGTAGAGGTGATTTCGGACGGAACGCCAGAAACGTCGATGATCGAAATCGGTTTGCCGTGCGAGGGAAGGCGGAACACGCGGCCGATGAACTCGGCCATCGTATCGCCCACCAGCATGCCGGAGAACATGAACTGATAGCGCGGATCGCTGCGCAGTTCTTCGATCTTGGTCTTGATGCGCTGATAGGGGACCGAGGTGTGGCCCTTGTCGAGCCGGCCCATCTCGTTCTGGAGAATGTTGATCAGCTCGGACAGCAGATAGGGGATCGGCGAATCGACGGTGATCTTGCCGATCTGTTCGGCCAGCCGGTTCTTGTGGCGGGCCTGCAGCAGGCACTTGCCGAGAATGTCCGAATCGATCTGGCGGTCGGTGCCGGTCGAAGTGAGGAAGACCTCGCAGTGCTCCTCGAAATTCATCAGCCAGTAGGGCATGTTGAGGTTCGAAACGTCGAGCAGCTGGCCGGTGTTTTGGAACGCCTGCATGTATTCGCCGTGCGGGTCGATCATTACGATGTGACCCTCCGGTGCCAGCTCGCAGATTCGGTGCAGGATCAGCGCCGCGCTGGTCGACTTGCCGGTGCCGGTCGAGCCGAGCAGCGCGAAGTGCTTGCCGAGCAGCGCATCGACATAGAGCCCGGCGCGGATATCGCGCGTAGGAAACACAGTGCCGATGGTGATATTGGTGCGCCCGTCGCTGGCATAAATCTGGCGCAGGTCGGTGCTGGTGGCCGGATAGATCGGCGAGCCGGGAATGGGATAACGCGTGACACCGCGGCGGAAACCGAAGATCTTGCCGGTCAGACGCTCCTCGTCGCCTTCTCCGAGGAAGTCGATCTGGGCGATGATTACGCCGTCGTGTCCGGCGGTCATGTCCTGACGTTGAGTGCGCACACTGGCAAGCAGCCAGCCACCGCCGACCCGGATCTTGAGTTGGCTGCCGACCTGTCCCGAAAGCGAGATCGAAGGATCGGAATCGGCCATGCATTCCTCGAGCCGCGTAAGATCGAGGCCGATCGAGCTGCCGGAGCCGGACACATCGAGGACATAGCCGATGGGGCGGCGCGCGTTGTCTGACGGCACGGCGCGGGGGGCGGCACCGGCGGCAACACGGGCATCAACCTTTACTTGTGGGCTTGCACCGTTTGCCGCGAGGTCAGCGGGTGTAGCCCGGCCGGCGCCCTCTAGGCCATTGATGCTCATATCCGTCATCGCCACCTGATCCCCGCCTTGAACGGCATTTCGAGGCCCAGACGTAGCTAGCGACGGTTAATATCGGGCTAATTCCAGGCAGAAGCCTCCGGTTGTCGGGCTAGCCAGACCAGCGACTAGACCAGTGCGAAAAGGCGTCCGGCGATCCAGCCCATGCTGACCGAGACGATCACCGCGAAAAGGCCATAGAAGAAGCCGTTCTGATCGGCATTGGCCGCCACCAGCCGCTCGAACCCTTCCTTGCGCACGGTGACGCGCGAAATCGCGGAGGCAACCACCTTGCCGTCGCTGACGGCGAAGGTTTCAGCCGTGTAGGTGCCGGTCAGCACGCTGGAGGGCAGCGCGATGCGCGCCTGATAGAGCACCTGCCCGCTGATCTTCACCGCATGCTCGTTCTGCTGATAGAGACCCTGCCGCCGCATCAGATCGACCAGCCCATCCGAAAAGCGTTTCTGTTCGGCCGGATCGATGACTCCTATCGGCGAGAGCTGGAGCCAATTGAGCCCCATCTCGTAGATGGCGGCGGTCCTGGCATCGACCATGCTGGCGATCGGGCGGGAGGAGGCGAGCGCATAGAAGCTCGGCGCGGAACGGAACGCGGTACTGCTGGCATTGACCCAGATCCCCGCCACCTTCTGCTTCTCACGCACAGTGATCGAGCGCGCCGGACCTTCAAGCAGCACTACGATGTCATAGTCTCCCGCGGCGCGGGCGCCCTCCGGAGTCAGGATCGCGCCGAAAAGGAGAAGATCAGCACCGGTAAAGCCTTGCCGCACTTGAATTTCGTGCTGGGAAATTTCAGGCACGAGGATCGGGTCGCGCGCGCCGCCACACGCCGCGGCGCACAGCAGCAAGGCAGCCATGCGCCGCACCATCACTGCGACACCACCGTGTAAATCTCGTCTGGCTGGTATCCGAGACCCAGCGCCATGCGCACCGCGACGGCCAGCACGACGACCGCGAGGATCAGGCGCAGATGCTCGGGCTTGGCCTTCTGCGCGAACTGCGCGCCGACTTGCGCGCCCGAGACCGAGCCGATCAGCAGCAGGATGGCCAGCACGATATCGACCGCGCGCGTGGTCAGCGCATGCATCATCGTTGTCGCCATCGTCACAAACAGGATCTGGAACAGCGAGGTGCCGACCACAACATTCACGCCCATGCCGAGGATATAGAGCATCGCGGGCACGAGAATGAAGCCGCCGCCGATCCCCATGAGCATCGTCAGGATGCCGGTAAAGATACCCAGCAGAAGGGGGGCAAGCGGCGAAATATAGAGCCCCGAGCGATAGAACCGCCAGCGTAGCGGCAAGCTTGCGACAAGTGGGTGATGGCGCCGCTTGCGCGCTGGTCGTGGTTTGCCGCTGCGCTCCGCGCGCAGCACGCTGAGGCTTTCATGAGCCATCAACCCGCCGATCCCGCCAAGCATCAGCACGTAGAGGATGTTGATCACGGAATCGATATGGCCGAGCGCCTGAAGCAGACGGAAGAGCAGCGCTCCCAGCCCTGTGCCAATCACCCCGCCGGCCACCAAAACCGCGCCCATCTGATAGTCGATCCCGCCGCGCCGGGCATGAGCGAATGCGCCCGAAACGCTGGCGCCGGTCACTTGGCTGGCGGCAGATGCGGCCGCGACGGTGGGCGGCACGCCATAGAAGATGAGCAACG
>CANFIV010000148.1 GCA_947446935.1 Sphingomonadaceae bacterium
GAAGCGCTGCTGGCGGGCGAGAAAGGGGTGCGCCTCGATTGTGCCGATGGCCTTGGCACTGGTGCCATCGAGCACAGCGGCGACATCTCCGGGCTCGAGCGGGCCGAAGCCCATGCCGCCAATTTCGGCAAGCGGTTCAAGCCAGTGCATACCCCAGGTGGACACGCGCTCGACCGTGCAACCGGCTGCCGCGAAGGCAGCCGCCACCGCATCCGCGCCGCAAGCGAGCGCGGCGGCATCGTCGCTGATGCGTACGGTTGTCATGCCAAGCTCTCCACGAGCTCGCCAAGCCGGGCGGCATCGAGGCGGCCGTAGACCTTATCTCCGATCATCGCGGCGGGGCCAACGCTGCATAGGCCGAGGCAATAGACCGTCTCGACGGCGACACGCGGATTGTCTGTTAGGGCAGCGGCCATGGCCTCAACCCCCCGCGCCTGGCACGATTCGGCGCGGCACAGCTTGAGCACGGGGCGCGGTTCGCGCGCTTCGCGAAAATCGTGGTAGAAGCTGACCACTCCGTGGACTTCGGCGCGGGTGAGATTGAGCGACTTTGCGATCTCGCGCACCGCGTCTTCGGACACATAGCCAAAGGCCGCCTGCACATCGTGGAGGATCGGCAGCAGCGCGCCTTCACGGCCGGCGTGGGCGACGAGGATGGCTTCAAGCTCTTGAAGGTCGTTCATGCGGGAATGCCTTGGGAAAACAGCGCGGAAGGTCAAATCGAAATGCGTGATGGTTGATAGATAAATTCTATCACAGAGCCGGGTGGATTCCCATGGGCTCCAGCAAGCGCGCCGCCGCGAGCGCCGCACGTGCCATGGGTCCGATCGGATCGCGGTTGATCACCACCAGCCCAACCCGGCGCGCTTCTTCCGGCGCATCGAACGGCACGAAGCGCGCCCATTCGACACCCGCCATAAACCGCGCATAGCCATCGGGCACGATTGTGGCGAATGCGCCCGAATGGACCATGGCGAAGAGTGCGAAATGGCTGTCTGCCGTGGCACGAGGCGCGACCGCGAGGCCCTGCGCAGCGAGCCGTTCATCGAGAATGCGCCGGTATTGCATCCCCTGATGCAGCAGGCAGAGATCCTGTGCGGATGCCTCTTCCCAACTGATCGCGGCGTGGTCATCAAAGCCGCTGCCGCGCCTTGCAAGGAATACATAGCGTTCAGCATAAAGCGGAACCGAGAGCACATTGGCGGGTGGTTCGTGATCAAGATAGGTCAGCCCGGCATCGACCTCGAACGCATGGAGCCCGTGCTCGATCGCGCGCGAGGTGGCCGAACGCACCGCCAGCGTGATCCCCGGGTTCTGCGCAAGCAAAACCTCGCCGAGCAGGCCAACCAGCGGCAGCGCGGCAGGTATCGCGGCGAGGCCGAATTCACCCTGCAGCGGCGCGGCGGTGGCAGCCACCGCACTCGCCATGCCGCTCACCGCGCCGAGGATCTGCTCGGCCCAGGGCAGCATTGCCTCGCCGTGCGGGGTCAGACCGATGAAGCGGCGATCACGCTCGACCAGCCGGCGGCCTAACTCCTGCTCCAGCGCGACGAGCCCCGCCGACAGAGTCGGCTGCGAAATGCCGCAAAGCGCCGCCGCCTTGGCGAAGTGCCCCTCACGCGCGAGGGTGACGAAATAGCGCAAGTGGCGCAGCTGCATGGACCGAATGCTCTCGCTTGAGAGCCTGATCCTATCAGCTTAGCAGGCCCGGCGAAACCACGTCGAAGCCGAAGTACGCCTGATAGGCAGCGCAATCGGCGAGGATTGCGGGGATCAGCGCCAGTTCATCCGGTTCCAGCGCGCGCTCGGGCAGCGAGGGGGTTCGGGTGCTGATGCCGCTTGTGTGGCGTTCGGTCTCGAAGGCACGGCCAAGCTTGCCGAAGTGGCGCTGCGGATCGCCGCCGCCGGGCCAGTCGACAAACTGGGCAAGGCCTGAGCGCACTTCGGGCGAGGCCACGAAATCATCGTAGCGCACGACATGATGCGGCAGGCCGTGAGCCTTCATCGCCGCGCACAGCGCGACCATGGCGGCGCTTTCGCGGCGGCAATAGGCCTCGACCCAGCCGGTATCGAAGCGATGCCGGTTGTTCTGGCGGCGGTGCTTTTCGAAAAAGCTGGCGGCAATCGCGGCGATATCGCGCACCGTTACGAGCACGCGCGGCGGGGCGAAGGCTTCGATCACCCGCTGACTTTCGGCCACGAGCACTTCCTTGAGCGCCCAGCGCCGCCCGGCAAGGCGCGGCGCGAAGAGGCGATGGAAGCGCGCCTGCCAGTCCGTATCCGGATACGTCCATTCCTCTTCGCCGGCGGGCTCGCTGAATTCGGGCAGCTGAACGCGCACCATGTTGGGATTCCGCAGCGCGAAAAATGATGGCTCGATTAGCACGACACGCTCGGGTGGGTCGGTCAGCCAATTGGCGATCATAGTGCTGCCCGAGCGGCCCATAGAGGCCATCAGGAAATCGGGGCGCGGCAAATTGGCGGTCACGCGCCCTGCCTCGCCATCCACGCAAGTTCGCGCGGGATGATCAGATAATGTCCGGATTGCGCGCGGACCCGCGCGGTTGCGGCGGCAGAGCGGGCAAGGAAGAGCGCCGGGTCTTCGACCATTTCGGCCATTGCTTGCGCGAGAGCCAACGCTTCGTCGGCAGGGGCGAGCCCGGCGCATGTGTCATCGACAAATTCGGGAACGGCGTGGACGGCATTGGTCACCGGCACGAGGCCCGATGCCATCGCCTCATCACGCGAAACGCCTTGCGTATCGAGCCTTGTGGGGATGAGGAACTGACCATGCGCGGCATGCTGCGTCGCGATTTCCTGCTGGGTGAGGAAGCCGCGATGGATCGTGACCTCGCCCACTCCGGCGAGCGGCGCGAGCGTCTCTTCGAACAGTGGCCCATCGCCGATTAGGGTGAACCGCATCTGGCTGAACCACGGCTTTTCCCGCAGTGCCAGTATCGCGGAAACCGCCAGATCGTTGCCATAAGTGCGGCTATCATAGGGCCGAATGGACAGCACGTGCAGCCGATCTTCGGCCTGCTTGGGGCGATAGGCGAAAAGATCGGTATCAATCGGATTGTGCAGCACTGCGGTCCGCGCGTCTTGCAGCAAGGGGCCGAGATCATCGCGCATCAGTTCGCGCGAGGCAGCCGAGACAAAGGCGATGCGCAGGTTTTCGGGCCAGTGCGTCATGACGTCCCGCCAGAACATGATGCGGCCCGCAAGCACTTGCTCCTGCTCAGCCCGGAGCACCGGATCGGGCACTTGCGCCACTTTCGCGCAGAAAAAGCCGGGGATTTCGGAGCCATGCAGCCAGGCGCAGACTGGCACGGCCGGATCAACCGCCGCGCAGGGCGGCCATAACGCCTCGTTCAGCCCATGAACCGCCACGACATTGGGTGCGGCACGCGCAAGTGCAGCGCGAAACGCATCAAAATCGCCGGTCTCGCAGTCCACGCCATCGAAGCGGTGCGTGCCGCGAGCGCGGACGGGATCGAAACGGAACACCGCGACTTCGTGTCCCAGCGCGCGATAGGCCAGCACCCGGCGGTGGACGAAGGGATACTGGTAGAGATCGCCGGCCGCCGGATAGGAGCGGGTGACGAGCAGAATGCGCATGGTGGCTCAGCAGGCCCGCACCGACCGCCACTTCACGCTGTCGTCGCCTGCTGCGGCATGTATTCGAGATACCACTTCACAAAATCGGCGACGCCTTGCTTCACTGTGGTCGCGGGCTTGTAGCCCAGCTCGCGCTCAAGATCGGAGACATCGGCGAAGGTATCGGGCACGTCGCCAGCCTGCAGCGGCAAGAGATTGCGGATTGCGGTCTTGCCCAGCGCCTCTTCCAGAGCCTCGATATATTCGGTGAGCTTGACCGGATTGTTGTTGCCGATGTTGTAGATCCGGTACGGCGCGTTGCTTGTCGCAGGATCGGGATTGCGCGCGTCCCACGCCGGGTTGGGCGCGGCAGCCTGATCGCACGCACGGATCACGCCTTCGACAATATCAGTGACATAGGTGAAATCGCGCGTGTGATTGCCATAGTTGAACACATCGATAGGCTTGCCCGCGATAATGTTCTTGGCAAACAGGAACAGCGCCATGTCCGGCCGACCCCACGGCCCATAGACCGTGAAAAAGCGCAGGCCTGTGGTCGGCAGGCGATAGAGATGGCTGTAGCTGTGCGCCATCAGTTCGTTTGCCTTTTTGGTCGCGGCATAAAACTGCAGCGGGTGATCGACGCCAACATGCTCGCTGAAAGGCATGGCCTGATTCGCGCCGTAGACGCTGCTGGTCGAGGCATAGACCAGATGCTCGACCCCGCCGTGGCGGCAAGCTTCGAGGATATTGGTGAAGCCGACGATATTGCTTTCGACGTAGGCGTGCGGGTTTTCGATTGAGTACCGCACCCCGGCCTGCGCAGCGAGATTGATCACCCGGCGGATGTCGTTTTCGCCAAATGTGCGTTCGACGGCAACTCGGTCAGCCAGATTGGCGCGTACAAAGGTGTATTTCGCGTTGGTGCGGCGTGCTGTCTCTTCAAGAATCGCAAGCCGCGCTTCCTTGATCGCCGGATCATAGTAGTCGTTGACGACATCGAGCCCGACCACATCATCCCCGCGCTCCAGCAGAGTCCGGGCCGTGTGAAAGCCAATAAAGCCGGCGTTGCCGGTTACGAGGATTGCCATGATTGTCTCCGGCGCAGGGGCCTCGGCAAACGCCGAAGGGATCGTCGCGGATTGCGCTACTTCGGGTCAGTTGCCGCCGCAAGTCGCATGCAGGAAATTCTCCAGCATCCGGGGCACCGAGAAGTTGGGCTCCAGAAAATCACGCGTAGCCGGGCCGAAAATGTCCTCGCAATGCGCTCGGCCGAGCAGAGCGCGGGTCTTTTCGCAAGCCTCCTTGAAGTCGGTCCGGTCTGCTGAGCCGAGAATATTGCCCGTCACGCCCTCGATAAAGCATTCCGACGCGCCGCCAGCCGGAGTCGAAACCACCGGTACACCGAGATACTGGGCCTCGATCAGCACGTTGGGCAGGCCTTCAAAGCTCGACATGAGGACGAGCACATCCATCTTCTTCATCCAGTAGCCGACATTGGTGGACC
>CANFIV010000149.1 GCA_947446935.1 Sphingomonadaceae bacterium
GCAATGCGAGCCCTAGCGCATGTCGGTTCAGCCAGCATAGCGCCCCATTCCCAGTCATTCCGGCGGCCCCGAACCACTCTTGAAGGCCGCCATTCCGTTGAGCTGGTTTCTGTGAGTGTAAATCGTCGGGCCGTTGGACGGTCCTGTAGGTCTGCTGCTCATTGCCAAAAGGCCTAAAGCTGACCCTTGCGCGCTTAATGTTTGGCAGGCGGATGCAATCTACTCCTCGACCGTGAAGTTCAAGCGCTCTAGCGCGCGCAGATAATCCTCTTTGAAATCCTGCACGATCTGACGCGCCGACAGCGGCTGGTCCATGAGGCCGACACCTTGTCCCACCCAGTAGGTCGCAAGCGCTTTTGCGCCCGGGTGTCCACCTTGGCTAAGCTTATCGACAAGCCTGAGTGCCGGCTCTGAGACGAACGACTGAAGCGGCATCGGCAGCGGGTTGGGCGCGTCGGCGCCTTCCCATGCGTCAGTCCAGGGCGACCTCAGCTGACGTGAATGCTTACCCGTGCGCGAGCGCGACCGGACCGTGTCGCGCGAAGATGCTGCCAGCATCTTTTCCTTCACAACCGGGTTCGTCTCCGCCTCCGCGGTTGTCAGCCAGACAGAGCCGCACCATGCGCCATCGGCTCCCATCGCCATCGCGGCCGCCATCTGAGCGCCAGTCACAATCCCGCCAGCCGCAAGGATCGGCGTTTTGGCGCCTATCGCCGCAAGGGCACGATGGATCTCGGGGATCAGCACCATTGTCGAAACGTCGCCGCAATGGCCACCGGCCTCTCCGCCGGCGGCGATCAGCAAGTCCACCCCAGCGTTCACCTGATTGACCGCATGCTCTTTTGCACCCACGAGCGCACCTGTCGCGACGCCATGCTTGCGGGCCATGTCCAGCATGATTTGCGGCGGTACGCCCAAGGCATTCACGATCAGCTTGATCGGATACTGAAAGGCAACTTCCATCGATGAAGCGGCGCCTTCGTCGCCCAAGCTCTTGGCGAAGGTAAACGAATTGCTGCGTTCGGCCTCAAGATCGTCCGTCTGAACGCCGTGCCGGCGTAAGACCGCCGACGCAAAATCCTTGTGGTCCTGCGGCACGGCATCGAGCAGCTTGCCGCCATCGAATGAATCGCCCTTGCCTTCGAATTTGCTCGGCACGATCAGATCGACGCCAAAAGGGCGTCCATCAATGTGCGCAACAATCCAGTCGAGTTCTTCCTTGAGGCGATCTGGTGGCAAACTCACTGCGCCGAGCACGCCCATGCCACCGGCCTTCGAAACTGCCACGACAACGTCGCGGCAATGCGTGAAGGCGAGCAAGGGAAACTCGATTCCCAGCATCTTGCAAACTGGTGAGTTCATCATGCTTATGCCCGACCCTTTTCCTCAAAGCCAAATGCGGCCTCAAACAAAACGGGATCATGCTGCCGACTGAGAACCAAGTCGAGCGGGAAAAGGTTATGGTGTTGCTCTCGCCGGTTTCGCTTGACCATGGTGCGCGAGGCAGTGATCGTCGCACAGGGAATATCCGGGGGGCAGATGGCAAACGCAGACATTGGACTCGGCAATTGGTTCAGTCGGCGTACGCAGCAGACGCCCGATCGGCCCGCGCTGACCTTCGAAGGGGTGACGCGCAGTTTTGCAGAGATGCAAGCCGAGATCGACCGGCTGGCCGGCGCGCTCAAAGCGGCGGGACTTTGCCAAGGGGACCGGGTCGCGTTTCTGGGGTTTAACCAGCCGGTCTATTTCGATTTGCTGTTTGCGGCGATGCGGCTGGGTGCGATTTTCGTACCGTTGAACTTCCGGCTGACCGGGCCGGAACTGGACTATATCATCAACGATGCCGGGGTTCACACGCTGGTCGTCGATGGCCCGCACCGGCCGATCATCGATGGCATTCGCGATCAATTATGCTGCCGGCTGTACCTGTCTGCAGATGAGCCAGCGCCGGGTTGGCAGCCGGTCAATGATTTCGTCGGAAATGCGACAGCGCTGCTTGATGCCCAGCCCACCGCCGAAAATGATATTGCCGTCATCATGTATACCTCCGGCACCACAGGCCGACCGAAAGGGGTCATGCTGACGCACGGCAATTTCTGGTGGGCCAATGTCAATGCCATGCTCGGCGCAGATTTCAGCGAAAATGATATCTCCATCGTCATGGCACCGTTGTTTCATATCGGCGGACTGAACACGAACGCGCTGGTGACATGGCAGAAGGGCGGCCACATCATCCTTCATCGCAACTTCGATCCAGCTCGCTTCCTGGCCGATGTGGCGCACTATCGCGTCACCGGGACATTCGCAGTTCCCGCTATGCTGCTGTTCATCAGCCAGCACCCGGATTTCGCCATTGCCGACTTGTCGAGCCTGCGGTTGATTGTCTGCGGCGGTGCGCCCGTGCCCGAACCGCTGTTGCAGCTTTACAACGCGCGCGGTGTCCCGGTGAATCAAGGTTATGGGCTGACCGAAACCGCACCTTCCGGTACGTACCTTGGCAACGATTTCGCCCTTTCCAAGCTTGGATCGGCAGGCAAGGCGGGGTTCTTTGTGGATCTGCGCGTTGTCGGGCAGGATGGCCGCACGCCGCTGAACGCGGGAGAGCGCGGCGAAATCATCATGCGCGGGCCGCACATTATGCGCGGCTACTGGAACAAGCCCGATGCCACAGCCGCCGCCATCGACGCTGAGGGCTGGTTCCACACTGGCGACATCGGCTACCTCGACAAGGACGGCTTCCTTTTTATCTGTGACCGGCTCAAAGACATGATCATCAGCGGAGGCGAAAACATCTACCCGGCCGAAGTCGAAGCCGTGCTCTATGCCCACTCGGCCATTGCCGAAATCGCGGTGATTGGTGAACCCTCTGAGAACTGGGGCGAAAGCGTTACCGCGGTTGCAGTGCTCAAGGCCGACGCCACTCTCGACCTCGAAGAATTGCGCGGCTGGGCCACCGAACGGTTGGCGCGCTACAAGCTGCCCACCCGGCTGGAGATCATCGAAGCGCTGCCGCGCAACCCGGCCGGCAAGGTGCTGAAATTCGAACTCCGCGGCCGCTTCCAGCGTTAAGATGATAATGGATCAGGTTCTATGACCGGCTTCGACAGATGGCGCGCCCGTTCGCCCTTTTACAACGAGACGCATGACGCCGTCGCGGCCAGTGTCCGGCGGTTTGTCGAGCGCGAGGTGGCCCCGAACATTGACCGTTGGGAAGTCGAAGGCGAATTGCCGCGCTCGCTCCACGGCGCGGCGGCGCAGGCCGGTATTCTGGGCCTCGGTTACCCGGAGGAGTTCGGCGGATTCAGCGACGGCTTCGACATCTTCCACGGCCTCACGCAAACCGAGGAACTTTGTAGGGTGGGCGCGGGAGGCCTCAGTGCGTCCCTCATGACGCACAGTATCGGATTGCCGCCGATCCTGGCGACCGGATCGGCAGAGCTAAAGAACAGGATCGCGCCCGGGGTACTAGCCGGGACAACTTTGATTGCACTCGGCATTACCGAGCCTTCGGGCGGTTCAGATGTGGCAAACTTGAAGACCCGCGCCATTGCCAAGGGCGATCACTATGTCGTGAACGGCTCCAAAACCTTCATCACCACCGGGATGCGGGCCGATTATCTGACAACCGCTGTGCGAACTGGGGGCGCAGGCGCGGGCGGCGTCTCGCTTCTGCTCATCCCGATGGATGCGGGCGGCGTGTCACGGACCCGCCTCGACAAGATGGGCTGGCGCTGCTCGGATACGGCGACGATCCACTTCGAAGACGTGGTTGTGTCCAAAGACAACCTGATCGGGTCGGAGAATGCTGGTTTCCTTGGCATCATGCGCAATTTCAACCACGAGCGACTGGGGATGGCGATGGGGTGCTGCGGCTTCGCCCGCGTCTGCCTAGACGAAGCTGTGGATTGGGCACAGCAACGTGAGACCTTCGGCAAGGCCTTGGTGAAACACCAGTCGATCCGGATCAAGCTCGCCGATATGGCGCGCCAGATCGACGCAACGCAGGCGTGGGTCGATCTTTGTGCCTGGCAGGTGCAGAATTCCTGTGATCAGCCGGCCGACTTTGCACTACTCAAGGTGCAGGCGACGCAGATGCTAGAACGGGTTGCGCGCGATGCGGCGCAGGTGCTTGGCGGGGCTTCATACATCACCGGCTCGAAGATCGAGCGCATTTACCGCGAAGTGCGGGTCAACGCGATCGGAGGCGGCTCGGAAGAAATCATGCTCGACCTTGCGGGGCGGCAATTGTTCGGGTGACTGTCGACCAAACTTGATCCGACTTTAATGTACTGCAAGCGAAGCTCACTTCGGGCCACGGTCCATTACAGGTGGTCCAACTTTTCTCTGATAGCCGACTGATTACGTTCCGTCAGCTATCCGGAAAGTGACAAGCAGTTCATCCTCTTCGGGGTCGCCCTGTTCCGCCAGCCGAAATCGAAGATTTTCGTCCTCCAAGCCTCGATGCGCTGCCTCAGGTCGACCGGTGAGACACCCAGCATTTCGGCCACATTTATCTGTCAGACGCCAGCCTACAGATTCTAGATGACGAGCTGCAGCAGAACTTCCGGATGCTCCATACGGACTTTGCCCATATTCTGCCTCGTAGTGCCCCAAGCGCAACCCAAGCTTGGCCCACTTAGCGCGAAACGCTGAAGAGGACACTTGCTGACGTACCCTTGAGCCAGCTACGATTAGGCGTTCAGCCGAAAGCGTCTTCAAACACAGGATTCGTAAGGCAAAGGCGAACGCCCTTTGGCTCAATCACCGGGTCTGGACTGGGTTAGGGCCTTTCAGCAGGCAAAACCACCCCACTCAGCCCAAAGACCGTTGGTAGCTAGTTTCTGATTTTCCTAGGGAAAGTGCCTTGGAAAGGTGGTGCCGCTTAGGTGATTCGAACACCTGACCCCATCATTACGAATGGTTATGCTGCAATGCAGCATTTCTTTATACTATAATCGCTTAGTGCGCCATGTGGTGCACTGGATTGCCCAATCCCAAGTCCTGCCCAAACTCGGCAGAATTCCGGATTCAGCGATTTCCTAGCCAAAGCACTTTGGTAGGATGATTTCCCAAAATGTGACCCGGCCCAGACCCGGAA
>CANFIV010000150.1 GCA_947446935.1 Sphingomonadaceae bacterium
CAAGGCCCGCACAACTTGCAGAACGCCGCGATTGCGGTCGCGATTGCCGAGCGACTGGGCATCGCAGAAAGCGTGTGGCGTGCCGCGCTCGCCAGCTTTGTCGGCCTGCCGCACCGCATGGAGCGGGTGGGCGAGGCGAAGGGCGTGCTCTTCATCAACGACAGCAAGGCCACCAACCCGGCATCGACCGCCCCCGCGCTCGGGGCCTGGCCGCGCGTCCACTGGATCCTTGGCGGCCTGCCGAAGAGCGACGATCTCGATGCCTGCGCGCCCTATTTCAGCCATGTGGTGCAAGCCTACACCATCGGGGAGGCGGGCCCTCGCTTTGCCGAGCTGCTCGAGCCGCATATGCCCGTCCAGCGCAGCGAGATGCTGGGCGATGCGGTGCGGCAGGCGATGGACGCGGCCGTACCCGGCGATGTCATCATGCTTTCACCGGCTTGCGCCAGCTTCGACCAGTTCCGTGATTTCGAAGCGCGGGGTGACAGCTTTCGCCAGATCGTCGCCGCTCTTACCGAGGGACACGCCTGATGGCCTCGATCGGCCCGACTCGGCAGGTGACCACTGCGGCGCAAGGCGGCAGCGTCAAGGTTGCGCCGCGCACCAACCGCTATCGCCGCACCCGTCGCAGCGAGCTGGTGATCTGGTGGCGGGAGATTGACCGCGTGCTGCTCGGTCTCGTCCTTACCCTCGTCGCGGTGGGCACGATCGCGGTGGCGGCGGCTTCACCGGCCAGCGCGCACCGGCTTTCCACCCCCGGCAAGACGCTAAGCGATCTGTATTTCTTCTGGCTCCACGTGCGCTGGCTCGCGGTCGGCCTCTTCGCGATGTTTGTCGCCTCGCTTTTGCCCAAGGAGACCACGCGGCGGCTGGCGATCCTGCTCGCGGGCGCGATGCTCGTCGCGCTGGTGCTGGTGCCGATCTTCGGCAGTGAGGTGAAAGGCGCGCGGCGCTGGCTGTTCATCGGCTTTAGCCTTCAGCCGTCCGAATTCCTCAAACCCGGGTTCGCCATCGCGGTTGCGTGGATCCTTTCGTGGCGCGTGCGCGATCCCAACATTCCGGTCATAGGCATCACCATCGGCCTCATGGTCCTTGTCGGGGCGCTGCTCATGGCGCAGCCCGATTTCGGTTCGACTGTTCTGTTCTGCGGCGTGTGGTTCGTGCTCGTGCTGCTCTCGGGCCTGAGCCTTGCGCGTATCGGCTGGAGCGTGGGCGGCGGCATCATGATCGTTGTGCTCGCCTACCTGTTCTATCCCAATGCCACGCACCGTATCGACGCGTTTCTCTCCGGCGGGAGCGAGTTCGATCAAGTTGATCTGGCCATGCGCACGCTTGTCAGCGGTGGCTGGAGTGGCAGCGGGCTGTGGCTCGGCAGCCGGAAGATGGCGCTGCCCGAAGCACATACCGACTACATCTTCTCGGTGATCGGCGAGGAGTTCGGCCTCATTGCCTGCGCGGTGATCGTGGTGCTCTACTGCGCGATCGTGATCCGGGTGATGCTGCGCCTCGCGGATGAGGAGGACCTGTTCACGATCCTTGCCGCCGCAGGGCTAACCGCGCAGCTCGCGGGGCAGGCCTTCATCAACATCCTCGTCAATCTCCAATTGTTCCCTTCCAAGGGCATGACCCTGCCGTTGATCAGCTACGGCGGCTCTTCGACCATCGCATTGCTGCTCGGGGTTGGGTTCCTCCTCGCCATTACACGCCGCAATCCCTATCTCTCGCGCGAGACGCCAGACTTCAGGGAGTTTACGCGCGCATGACTGCCCACATGACCGGAGCTTCGCGCCATTTCGTTCTCGCGGCAGGCGGCACCGGCGGCCATCTCCTGCCTGCCTTCGCGCTTGCGACCGAGCTTGATCGGCGCGGGCATCATGTCGCGCTGGTAACCGACGAGCGCGGCGCAAAGATCCCGGGCAAGCCGACGTTCCTCCCCGCACACGTTTTGCCCGCCGGGCGGCTGGGCAAGAACCCGGTCACGCTTGCCAGGGGCCTCGCCGCGATTTGGCGCGGCCGCGCAATGGCGCTGCGCCTGTTCGAAAGCTTCCAGCCCGCCTGCGTGGTCGGTTTTGGCGGGTATCCCGCGCTCCCCGCGTTGCTCGCCGCCCGGTCGGCCCGCATTCCGACCGTGATCCACGAGCAGAACGCCGTGCTTGGCCGGGTCAACCGCCTTTTGGCAAAGCGCGTGGATGCCATCGCGACGGCTTATCTGGAAGTCGAGCGGCTGGATCCGGGTCTGTGGGGCAAGGTCCACCGCGTCGGCAATCCGGTGCGCCCCGAAGTCCTTGCTCTGCGCGGCGAGCCGTTTCCCGCTTTTGGCGAGGACAGCCTGTTTCGCGTGCTGGTGACGGGCGGCAGCCAGGGTGCTTCGATCCTCTCCGAAGTTGTGCCCGATGCGCTGGCCATGCTGCCTCCCGCGCTGCGCCACCGCTTGCAGATTACCCAGCAGTGCCGCCCCGAAGATCTTGAAGCTGTGCGCGCGCGCTATACGGCGCACCAGATTCCGGCCGAACTGGGCACGTATTTCGAGGATATGGCCAGCCGCCTGGCCGAAGCGCATTTGTTTATCGGGCGGGCCGGAGCCTCGACCATCGCGGAGCTGACAGCGGTCGGCCGCCCCGCGATCCTGATCCCGTTGCCCATCGCGACCGATGACCACCAGACCGTCAACGCGCGCGAGATGGTGAACGCCGGTGGCGCGCGCGCCATCGCGCAGCCAGCCGTTACCGTGCTCGATCCGGACGCTTATTCCGGCGAACGCCGCAACCAGATTCTGAGCGACCGCGCGGTCCAGATCCAGCGCCTGTCGAAGGATATCTGTCTGCAGATCCAGGCTATTGCCCAGAATCCCGGCACGCTCGCCAATGCCGCCCACGCCGCCTGGAATTGCGGGTTGCCCAATGCGGTGAAGGACCTTGCCGACCTGGTTGAAGGGTTCGGCGGTGTGCCGCTGATGGATGTGATCCGGGTTGAAGGCATGGCGCAGACCGCGAGTACCACGCAGGCCCTTGCGAAGGCCCATACCGGGGAGCACGCCGAATGAAGGGCGTCGGCATCGATATCGGTACGATCCATTTTGTCGGCATTGGCGGCATCGGCATGTCGGGTATTGCCGAAGTCATGCACAACATGGGCTACAGCGTGCAGGGATCGGACATGGCGGAAGGCTATGTCGTCGATGGCCTGCGGGAGCGCGGCATCGCGGTGATGATCGGCCAGCGCGCGGAGAATGTTGCGGGCGCCTCGGTCGTGGTGACCTCTACCGCCGTGAAGCGCGACAACCCCGAGGTGGTCGCCGCGCTCGAAGCCCGCGTTCCCGTGGTGCGCCGTGCTGAGATGCTCGCCGAGCTTATGCGGCTCAAGAATACCGTTGCGGTGGCCGGAACCCACGGCAAGACCACCACAACCTCGATGGTTGCCTGTCTGCTCGATGCCGGCGGGATCGACCCGACGGTGATCAACGGCGGCATCATCAATTCCTACGGCTCGAACGCGCGCTTGGGCGACAGCGAGTGGATGGTCGTGGAAGCCGACGAAAGCGACGGTTCGTTCCTGCGGCTGGACGGCACGCTCGCGGTTGTTACCAACATCGATCCCGAGCACCTCGATCACTACGGCTCGTTCGAGAAGGTCAAGTCGAGCTTCGTCGAGTTCATCGAGAACGTGCCGTTCTACGGTGCGGCGATCCTGTGCATCGATCATCCCGAAGTGCAGGCGATCATCCCCAAGGTCCGCGACCGCCGCGTGGTGACCTATGGCTTTTCCGCCCAAGCAGACGTGCGCGGCGAGGCGGTTACCCCGATCCCCGGCGGCAACCGCTTCACCGCCGTGCTGCGCCAGCGCGACGGTTCGTTTCGGCGGATCGAGGGCATCGAGCTGCCCATGCCCGGTCGCCACAACGTGCAGAATTCGCTCGCCGCGGTCGCCGTAGCGGTGGAAATGGGCGTGTCGGACGAACTTATCCGCACCGGTTTCGCCAAGTTCACCGGGGTCAAGCGCCGCTTTACCAAGGTCGGCGAAGTGGCGGGCACGTCGATCATCGATGACTATGGCCACCATCCGGTCGAAATCCGCGCCGTGCTCGCCGCTGCGCGCGAAGGCGTGCAGGGCCGCGTCATCGCCGTGGTCCAGCCGCATCGCTTCACGCGTCTGCGCGATCACATGGAGGACTTCCAGGGCGCGTTCAACGATGCCGACATGGTCTATGCCGCGCCGGTCTACCCTGCGGGTGAAGCGCCTATCGAGGGCGTGGACAGCGCTGCGATGGTCGAGGGCATCAAGGCGCGCGGCCACCGTTCGGCGCACCTCATCGCCGGGCCGGACGCGCTGGCCGAGGAACTCGCGGGCACGATCCAGTCGGGCGACATGGTCGTGTGCCTCGGCGCGGGCGATATCACCAAGTGGGCTGCTGGCCTTGCGGGTGCAATTGAAGCGCGGCGGGGGGGCGGATGAATCACAACCGCCCCTTCAATCAGGCCGATGCTGCCGCAAAGCCGATGCCGGTCCCGCGCGGCAAGCTGACGCAGAACGCCCCGCTCGCGCCGCTGGTGTGGTTCAAGTCTGGCGGCGCGGCGGATTGGCTGTTCGAGCCCGCCGATCTGGAGGACTTGCGCACCTTCCTTGCGCGGCTCGATCCCAAAGTGCCGGTTATGGCGCTGGGGCTTGGTTCCAATCTCATCGTGCGCGATGGCGGCGTGCCGGGCGTGGTCGTGCGGCTGGGCAAGGCGTTCGCTTCGGTCGAACGTCTCGATGAGACCACTCTGGCTTGTGGCGGCGGGGCTTCGGGCATTCTCGTCTCGTCCACCGCGCGCGATCAGGGCATTGCGGGCCTCGAATTCCTGCGGTCGATCCCTGGGACCGTCGGCGGCTTCTGCCGCATGAACGGCGGGGCTTATGGCCGCGAGGTCAAGGACATCCTCGTTGATTGCGACGTTGTGCTGCACAGTGGTGAGCTGATCCAGGTGCCGCTGGCCGACATGGCTTACCGCTATCGCCACTCCGCGCTGCCGGAAGGCGCGATTGTCGTGGCTGCGCACTTCCGTGGCATGCCGGGTGAACCGGCCGCAATCCAAACC
>CANFIV010000151.1 GCA_947446935.1 Sphingomonadaceae bacterium
GTGGTTCTCGCGCCCGATGCCCGATTGCTTGTAGCCGCCGAACGCCGCGTGCGCCGGGTAGGCGTGGTAGCAGTTCGTCCAAACGCGCCCGGCCTGAATGGCGCGGCCGCTCCGATAGGCCTGCGTGCCGTTGCGCGTCCACACGCCCGCGCCAAGGCCGTAGAGCGTGTCGTTGGCGATGGCATG
Source organism: Sphingomonadaceae bacterium (assembly GCA_947446935.1). Taxonomy (GTDB): domain Bacteria; phylum Pseudomonadota; class Alphaproteobacteria; order Sphingomonadales; family Sphingomonadaceae; genus Novosphingobium. Next base: position 187 of record CANFIV010000151.1, read on the forward strand.
CGCGTCCTCGGCATCCTTGAAGGTCGTTACCGCCACCACGGGGCCGAAGATTTCCTCCTGGAACACCCGCATCTTGTTGTGGCCCTCAAGGATCGTCGGCGTGATGTAGTATCCGCCCGCCAGATCGCCGGTCATCATCGTCCGCTCACCGCCGGTCAGCACTTTGGCGCCTTCGTTGCGGCCGATCTCGAAATAGGAGAGGATCTTCTCCAGCTGCTCGGACGAAGCCTGCGCGCCGATCATCGTTGCGGGATCGAGCGGGCTGCCCTGCACGATCTTCTGCACGCGGGCCACGGCGCGCTCCATGAAGCGGTCGTAGATCGATTCCTGGATCAGCGCGCGGCTCGGGCAGGTGCAGACTTCGCCCTGGTTGAGCGCGAACATGGCAAAGCCTTCGAGCGCCTTGTCGAAGAAATCGTCGTCCTCATCCATCACGTCGGCGAAGAAGATGTTGGGCGATTTCCCGCCCAGTTCCAGCGTGACCGGGATCAGGTTTTCGCTGGCATACTGCATGATCAGGCGGCCGGTTGTCGTCTCGCCGGTGAAGGCGATCTTGGCGATGCGGCGGCTCTGCGCGAGCGGCTTTCCGGCTTCGAGGCCGAAGCCGTTGATCACGTTGAGCACGCCCGGCGGCAGCAGATCGGCGATGAGTTCCACCAGCACGTGGATCGAGGCGGGAGTCTGCTCGGCGGGCTTGAGCACCACGCAGTTGCCCGCCGCCAGCGCCGGTGCGAGCTTCCATACGGCCATCAGGATCGGGAAATTCCACGGGATGATCTGTCCGACCACGCCCAGCGGCTCGTGGAAGTGATAAGCGACGGTATCCTCGTCGATTTCGGAAATGCCGCCTTCCTGCGCGCGGATGCACCCGGCGAAATAGCGGAAGTGGTCGATCGCCAGCGGCATGTCCGCCGCCATGGTCTCGCGGATCGGCTTGCCGTTATCCCACGTTTCGGCGCGGGCGAGCAGTTCGAGGTTGGCTTCCATCCGATCGGCGATGCGGTTCAGGATCAGGCTGCGGGCAGCGACGCTGGTGCGTCCCCACGCGTCCTTCGCGGCGTGCGCGGCATCAAGCGCGGCTTCGACATCAGCGGCGGAAGACCGTGCCAGCGTGGTGATCGTGGTGCCCGTGATCGGCGATGGGTTGTCAAACCGGCGACCGTCGGCGGCATCGACCCACCGGCCCCCGATGAAGTTGCCGTAATAGTCCTTGAACGGGTGCGGGGGCAGTTCGCCAGTCATGATGCGTCCTCTCGGTTTTTCCGCGCAGGGTCTTTCGCCCCGGCGTGATAGTTGATCCAGCCGACGGCATTCATGCGCAGGCCTCTCCACAGCGAAGTCTATCGCTGGCGTGGCCGGAAACAAGAGCTTGCGTGCGGCAGACGAAGTTAGGCACGGGCTTTTCGCGCCATGCCTGTCCCTACGATGCGGTGAAATCACCTGCTGGAAAACTGGAGCGGGCGAAGGGATTCGAACCCTCGACCCCAACCTTGGCAAGGTTGTGCTCTACCCCTGAGCTACGCCCGCTCGTGCGTTTCGGGCCGGGGTAACGAGCACCTCGGCCGGGGTGAAGCGCGCCCTTAGCGGGCCTGCCAAACCTGCGCAACAGCAAAAATGCCGGGGCGGGTCCCCGGGTCGGCCCTGCGCGCAATTCGGATGCCCTGGACAGGCTCCTGCCCTTGAATGCCCTTGCCGAACGCGCCTGCAATCCCACATGGTGCAAATCGACTTGGAATGCAGCAGACCGGAGACCCACATTGGCAAGCCTAGGCCTCAATCTCGACGAACAGAAAGCGGTGGATCGCTTTCGCAAGGCCGTGGTCGAGCCTTCGATGACCAAGCTGGTCGTGCTCGATTTCTGGGCAGAATGGTGCGGGCCCTGCAAGGCGCTGACCCCGCTGCTGGAAAAGGTCGCGGCCGACTATGCCGACAAGGGCGTGGTGCTCGCCAAGATCAACGTCGATGAAGAGCAGTTCATCGCCGCGCAGTTTCAGGTGCGCTCGATCCCCACGGTCTATGCGATGTTCCAGGGCCAGCCGGTGGCGGACCTGACGCCCGCACGCAGCGAATCGCAACTGCGCCAGGCGCTCGACAAGCTGCTCGCGCAATTGCCGGTGCAGGTGGGCGATGAGGCTCCCGCGCAGGATATCGCGCCCTTGCTCGCGATGGGCGAGGAAGTCCTTGCCGGCGGCGAAGGTGAGCGCGCGGTGGGCATTTTCGCGCAGATCGCCGAGATCGCGCCGGATAGCGCTGCGGCGCAGTCTGGCTTGATTCGCGCGCTGATCGCGGCGGGGCATAAGGACGAGGCGGCCGAAGTGCTCGCCGCGCTCGATCCCAAGCTGGCCGAGGACCCGGCACTGGCGCAGGCGCGCTCGGCGCTCGCGCTCGCGCTCGATGCGCCCGAACCGAGCGAGCTGGATGGCCTGCGGGCCGCTGTTGCCGCCAATCCCGGTGATATGGACGCCGAACTGGCGCTGGCCAACGGGCTCTTCGCCAGCGGCGACCGCGATGGCGCGGCCGGTCTGCTGCTCGATCTGGTGGCGCGCGACCGCACGTGGAACGAAGGCGCGGCACGCACGCGGCTGCTCCAGATCTTCGAAGCGATCGGGCTCGAGGACCCCTGGGTTGCAGCCACGCGCCGCAAGCTCTCCACCGTGCTGTTCGGCTAGGGCCATGGGGCAGGACAGCCGCGCCGTGCGCTTATCTATTTTTCCGCTGACCGGGGTGCTGCTCTTCCCCGGGCTCCAGCTGCCGTTGCACATCTTCGAGCCGCGCTACCGCTCGATGATCTCGGATTCGCTCGTGCGCGACCGGCGCATTGCGATGATCCAGCCGCAAGCCCCGGGTGATGGTGCGCCGCTGTTCAGCGTGGGCTGCGTGGGCAAGATCGGCGAAGTCGAGGCGATGGAGGATGGCCGCTACAATGTGGTTCTCGAGGGCATCTCGCGCTTTCGCCTGCTACGCGAGCTCGATGTAACCACGCCGTTCCGGCAGATCGAGGGGCAACTGATCGAGGATGACGCGGGTGCCAGCCTCAGCGCGGTCGAGCGCGCATCATTCGAACGCGAGGCGCGCAACTTCGCAGAGGCACAGGGCTACACGGTCGACTGGGATTCGGTCGCGCGGCTCGATGATGTCTCGCTCATCAACGGCGTCTCGCAGATCGCACCGTTCGATGCGGCGGCGAAGCAGGCGCTGCTCGAGGCTGATGATCTGGCCTCGCGCTGCGAGTTGCTGGTGCAGCTGATGGCGTTCTTCGGGCGGCGCGATTCGGATGATGGGCGGGTGACGCTGCAGTAGGACAGCCTCGCCCACCCCCGCCCCGCAGGCGGGGGTGGGCCAAGGCATCAGAACTGCGCGCGGATCCCGTCGATCACAAACTGCGCGGCAAGTGCCGCCAGCAGCACACCCAGCAGCCGCGTGATAACCGCTTCCACTTGCGCACCGAGCAGGCGAATCAGCGGCCGCGCGGCAATCAGCGCGACAAAGCTCAGCACCATGACCACGCCGAGCGCGGCGAGGATCACCAGCGTCTCGGGCGTGCCATGCGCCCGCGCGGTCAGCAGCATGACAGAGGCGATCGAGCCCGGCCCCGCCAGCATCGGCATGGCCATCGGGAACACCGAGACGTCCTCGACCTGTGGCTGCGCGGTGCGCACCTTTTCCGCGCGCTCCTCGCGCCGCTCGGTGCGCTTTTCGAACACCATGTCGAGCGCGATCATGAACAGCATGATGCCGCCCGCGATGCGGAAGCTGTCGAGCTCGATGTGCAGTGCGCCGAGCAGATCCTCGCCAAACAGCGCGAAGACCACGAGAATGCCGGTGGCGATCAGGCACGCACGCGCGGCCATGATGAAGGCTTGCCGCTGCGTCGCAGAAGCCGTCAGTCCGGCATAAATCGGGGCGCAGCCGGGCGGATCGATCACCACAAACAGCGTCGCGAAGGCCGATATGAACAGGGTCAGCATCCGGTCAGCCTTCGTTCTTTGCCACTTCGGTGCGGTTCAGCACCTCGGCCATCTTGCCATCCTGCCACATCCACACGGTCCACTCACGCGTTCCGCCCGGCAAAACGGTGGAGCGCCAGACGAGCGAGCCGTCGTCCGAACGGCCATCCTTGCTATCAGACCCTGCCGGCGCTTGCAGCGGCGGAATGGGCCCGGCCAACGGGCGCATGCCCATCGGCGCATCGCGGGCCGGAGGCGGAGCCTCCGCCAGCGGATCGCGGTGCAGGCGCGCGGGGCACTCGGCCACTTTGCCGGTGATGAAATCGGAATCCTTGAGCGGCGCGGTCAAGTCGCCGCCCTGATCGAGCACCCACTTGTAGTCGCCCTTCTTCTGGCGCTGCCACACGGTGGAAAACCAGCCCTCACCATTGCCGTGGAAGCCGCCGAAGGTAACGCCCGCACTGCCGTCGCAGCTGATCCACACCGCACTCGGTTGCCACTGCACCGCGCTCGGAGGATTGGCCCGGCCCTTGAGCCACGCCTTGGCCGCTGTGCGCTGCGGCACGAACATTTCTGCGGTTTCAGCGGCGGTCGCGGCAAAGGCGGTCCACTGCCCTTTCTCGCGCGCCAGCCGCGCAAAGGCGACTTCGGCGGCGATGAGCGCGCTGGGATTGCCTGCCGGGGTAATCCCCATCGGCCCGCCACCGCGATGATCGCGGGCAATGGCAGGGGTGGAAAGGGCGAGCAGGGCGAGCGGGAGAAGGCGCTTCATGCGTCCAGCCTAGAGCAGGCGGCCGGCAATAGAAAGGCGGAGTGGCCCACCCCCGACCCCTCCCGCATGCGGGAGGGGGGAAGAAACGGCCAGCGCGCTCCCCTCCCGCTCGCGAGAGGGGCTGGGGGTGGGCCGGCCCTCAGATCGTCCCGTCAGCCAGCGCCA
>CANFIV010000152.1 GCA_947446935.1 Sphingomonadaceae bacterium
AAGATTACGCCCGGCATGCTGATGGCTGCCCTGCGGATCAATATCCCGGTCGTCTTTGTCTCGGGCGGGCCGATGGAAGCGGGCAAAGTCGTGCTCGGCGGCAAGGAGCATGCGCTCGATCTGGTCGACGCCATGGTGGCCGCGGCCGACGAGAACATGAGCGACGAGGACGTCACCGCTATCGAGCGCGCCGCTTGCCCGACTTGCGGTTCGTGCTCGGGCATGTTCACCGCCAATTCGATGAACTGCCTGACCGAGGCGCTTGGTCTTTCGCTGCCGGGCAACGGCTCGGTGCTGGCGACCCACTCGGACCGCGAGCGCCTGTTCCTTGAAGCGGGCCGCCGCGTGGTCGATCTGTGCACGCGCTATTATGTCGAGGATGACGAAAGCGTCCTTCCGCGCAACATCGCCACCTTCGGCGCGTTCGAGAATGCGATGAGCCTCGATATCGCGATGGGCGGGTCGACCAACACGGTACTTCACCTCCTTGCCGCCGCGCATGAAGCCGGCGTCGATTTCACCATGGCCGATATCGACCGCCTCTCGCGCCGCGTGCCGTGCCTTTCCAAGGTCGCGCCGGCCAAATCCGACGTGCACATGGAAGACGTCCACCGCGCGGGCGGCATTATGGCGATCCTGGGCGAGCTGGAGCGCGCAGGGCTGCTCAACACCGATCTGCCGACTGTCCACAGCCCAACGTTGGCCGACGGCATCGCCAAGTGGGACATTGCGCGCAGTAACAATCCTGAGGTTCAGGAGTTCTTCCGCGCCGCGCCAGGGGGCGTGCCCTCGCAGACCGCGTTCAGCCAGTCGCGCCGCTGGAAGGAGCTCGATCTCGACCGCGAGAAAGGCGTTATCCGCTCGGCCGAACACGCATTCAGCAAGGATGGCGGGCTCGCGGTGCTCTATGGTAATCTTGCTGTGGATGGCTGCATCGTGAAAACAGCTGGCGTTGACGACAAGATCCTCGTCTTCAGCGGCCCAGCCAAAGTGTTCGAGAGCCAAGACGCTTCAGTCACCGCGATCCTAACCGGCCAGGTCGTCGCGGGCGATGTCGTGGTGATCCGCTACGAAGGCCCGCGTGGCGGCCCGGGCATGCAGGAAATGCTGTACCCCACGAGCTACCTCAAATCGAAGGGCCTCGGCGCAGCCTGCGCTTTGGTGACCGACGGGCGGTTCTCTGGCGGCACTTCGGGCCTCTCGATCGGTCATGCTTCGCCCGAGGCAGCGGAGGGCGGCACGATCGGGCTCGTCGAGAACGGCGACCTGATCGAGATAAACATCCCGGAACGTTCGATCCACCTTGCGGTAGATGATGCAGTGCTTGCCGAGCGCCGCGCCGCCGCCGAAGCGCAAGGCTGGCAACCCGCCAAGCCGCGCCCGCGCAAGGTCAGCCTCGCATTGCAGGCTTATGCCGCCATGACGACCAGCGCAGCGCGCGGTGCGGTGCGCGATCTCACCGGACTTACCCGCCGACGCGGTCCAACGGACAACGGACCTGTGGATGTCAGCTGACACCCGCCTCGCGCAGGTGCTTGATGTCGCTGCGATGCGCGCGGCCGAAGCCGCGCTGATCGATGCGGGCACCAGTGTCGAGGCACTGATGGAGTTGGCCGGGCGCGCAGTCGGCGAATGGGCACGGCGGCTTGCTGCAGGCAGGGCGGTTACTGTGCTCTGCGGCCCCGGCAACAACGGCGGCGACGGCTATGTCGCGGCGAGGCGCCTGATGGACCATGGCGTGCCTGTCACGGTGGTCGCGGCGCGCGAGCCGGGAACGCCGGCGGCTCGCAATGCTTGCGCGCTCTACACCGGACCGGTGGTCGGTCCGGAAGCGTTCCCGCATGGTGACGTGCTGGTCGATTGCCTTTTCGGCAGCGGCCTCACCCGGCCCTTGTCCGACGATCTGTTCTTCCTGCTCACCGGTCTTGCGGAGAGGCATGCCTTGCGCATCGCGGTCGATCTGCCGAGCGGAGTCGAAGCGGATAGCGGTGCGTGCCTCAATCCGGGGCTGCCAACGTTTGATCTCACGATCGCGCTCGGTGCCTGGAAGCACGCGCACTGGACCATGCCGGCAGCTGTTCTGATGGGCGCCCTGAAGCTCGTCGATATCGGCGTGAGAGCGGTTCCGGGTGCGGCGCAGCTACTTGCTCACCCGCAAATTGCTCCCCCCGCCGCCGATGCCCACAAGTACCGCCGGGGGCTCCTCGCGATTGTCGCAGGGCAAATGCCCGGCGCATCCCTGCTTTCTGCCGAAGCCGCCCAGCGCGCGGGCGCTGGCTACGTCAAATTGCTCGCGGAGGCCCGGCCCGAAGGCGTGCCCCCGGCGCTGGTCTGTGAAACCGGCGATCTGTCCGCGCTGGATGATCCGCGCATCAAGGCTGTGCTGATTGGCCCCGGCCTTGGCCGCGATGCAGCGGCATTCGCGCGCCTGGCTGCTGTACTGGCGAAGGATCATCCTGCCGTGATCGATGCCGATGCGCTGATGCTGCTCCGCCCGGATTTGCCCGGAACGGCACCTTGTGTTCTGACCCCGCATGAGGGCGAGATGGCCGCACTCGAAGCTGCTTTCGGCCTTCCAACCACAGGCCTGCGCCGTGACCGCGCGAAAGCGCTCGCTAAGGCCTGCGGCGCGGTCGTTCTTCTCAAGGGCCCAGACAGCTTGATCGCCGCGCCGGGCGGAGAGGTCACGCTCGCTCCGCACGCCTCGTCATGGCTCTCGGTGGCAGGTAGTGGTGATGTGCTCGCAGGCATGATCGCCAGCCGTCTCGCCGTCCATGGCGATGCCTACACAGCCGCCTGCGAAGGCCTCTGGCTCCACGGCAAGGCAGCGCGCTTTGCCGGTCCCGCATTCACCGCCGGGGACCTCGCTGCGGCGACCAGCCGTGCCGTCAAGGCCGCACTCACATGACTGATACGACACAGCCCGCCGGGCTCATCATCCGCGTTGCCGCCAAAGGGGAGGGCGCAACTGCCGACGGCCGCTATGCCCCGCTCGCCGCGCCCGGCGACGTGCTCGAAGCCGATGGCTCTCTCACCCTTGGCCCCGACCATGTTGATCCGCTATGTCGCCACTTCCCGGCTTGCGGTGGGTGCCAGTTGCAGCATCTCTCCGAAGCCGCGCTGGCGGCTTATGTGGGTGACCGGGTGGTAGGCGCCGCGCGCGGGCAGGGGCTCGATCCTGGCCTTGTGGCAGCGCCGCACCTCTCGCCGCCAGCTACGCGCCGCCGTGCCACGCTTCATGCGCAGGCCATCGGCAAGCGCGTGGTCATCGGCTTTCACGAGCAAGCCACGCATCGCATTGTCGATATGCGCGAATGCCTTGTGCTCGAACCTGCGCTCGCCGGTCTGGTCGCACCGTTGCGCAAGCTGCTGGAGTTGCGCGGTGACCGCTCGCTGAGTGTCGATATCGCGCTCACGCTGGCCGATCAGGGGCCTGCAGTGGATCTGGCAGGGCTCAAGATGGAAGGCCTTGCACAAACCGAAGGCCTCCTCGATTTCGCGCGGAACAACGGCATAGCCCGCCTTACCCTCGATCAGGGCGACGGGCCCGAGACGGTGTGGGAGCCCGAGCCGGTTACTGTAACGCTCAGCGGCGTGCCGGTCAGCCTCCCGCCCGGTGCCTTTCTACAGGCGACGCGCGATGGCGAGGAGGCTCTTGTTGCGGCGGCTCGCGAATGGCTTGCAGGTGCCGCCACAGTTGCCGATCTTTTTTCAGGGCTGGGTACGTTCGCGTTGGGTCTTGCCGGACCGAAAACCAAAGTGCTCGCCGTCGAGGCGGCGCGCGATGCACACTTGGCCGGCCAGTCCGCCGCGCGGCTCAATAGACGGCCGGTCCATTCGCTCCACCGTGATCTGTTCCGCAACCCGCTGCAGTGCGAGGAGCTGGACCGCTTTGCCGCCGTCCTGCTCGATCCACCCCGTGCCGGTGCGCGCGAGCAAGTGCTGCTTCTCGCCGGCTCGGCTGTCCCGAAGGTAGTCTATATCAGCTGCAACCCGGCGAGTTGGGCCAAGGATGCCGTTGCGCTGATAGCAGGTGGTTATCGGCTCGCCGAACTCAGGCCGGTGGGCCAGTTCCGCTGGTCCACCCATGTCGAGCTGGCGAGCCTGTTCGTCCGTTAAGCCGAAAACACCGCAATCGCAGCGTGCGTTATCAGCATCATCAAAGCGAGGCTGGACAGCGCGAACAGCGCAAAACGCGGTGCGACCTTGTTCACGGTCGATTGGAAGATCGAGTGCACCACCCGCAGGCCCACGTAGGCCCACGCAATCGTCAGGTTGATGCCATTGCCCTGGCCAATTAGCGCCAGCACCAGCGCTACCGCATAAAACACCGTGGGTGCCTCGTGCAGGTGGTTGTAGTTATGCGCTTTCCATTGGATGCTCGGCTTGAGCAGGCCTTCCAGCTTAGCCCCCGTCCAGCCCACATCGGCGTTCGGGTCGTCGGACTTTGGCAGCGCGGTGATCGCCGGGATGCGCGTGGCATACATCCACACCCACATCACCATCGTCCAGATCGCCAGCGCCACCACCGGTTTCAGAATTTCCATGCCTGTCATTGCCGTTCCCCCCTTTGATTCAATCTCTTGTTTCAGAGCATCAATGTAACAGTGTCAGGCTCAGCGCCCGCACCGCGAGCGCGGCGAGCAGCGTGGTCGAGATCAGGAACAATGTGAAACGCACCGGAACGCTGTTTACCAGTGCCTGCCACAGCGAATGCGCCACGCGCAGACCAACATAGCCCCACGCCAGCCAGACATCGGTCTGGGTCGCGCCGGAAATCGCAAGAATCACGCTGATCGCATAGAACAGCGTCGGCTGCTCCATCAGGTGAGCGTAGTTGTGGGATTTCCAGTTGATCTGATCGGGAAGTACCCCCTCCAGATCTTGGCCGCGTCCGCCCGGCTTGGCTGCCGCCAGTCCGCCCATCTGTCCAAGTGCCGGAAGGCGTGAGGCTGCCAGCCAGATCAGCATGACAATGGACCAGAGCACGAGCACGACTGCCGGTGCCAGCATTTGATGTTGCATGAAGCAATCCTCTCCGTCTGTTTTGCAACAGGA
>CANFIV010000153.1 GCA_947446935.1 Sphingomonadaceae bacterium
CTCGGTCCTCGTCCAAGCGGAAAGCAGAGGCGGCGGAGACCTGCCAAGCCGGCGCGAGGCCAGCGCGACGATCCCTTCCGCAGTCTGCCCTCTAGGCCCGACATGTCTCGCAACTATGCCGCATGAGGTCTTTTTTGTCGCACTTTGTCGCGTATGGGTCAGCTGGATTTCTGGCGCGGACGATGCTCTGTGCCGAGGCCCGCAGTGATGAACAGCGCGGTGGCCTCGGCTGAAACGAGGTCCATCGTGTGCCAGACGCCCGGCTGGTTTATCGCATATTCGCCCGCGGCAATTGGCATCTCGACCGCCGTGCCATCGGGGAACTCCTGATGCAAAACGCCCTCCCCGCTCAGCATCAGCACCACTTCGTCGCCAGCCGGGTGCATTTCCCAGCTATCCCAGCTTTCGGTGAAATGGTGCTGGCTGACGAGCCGCCCTTCCGCGCCATCGGCGGCGGAGCGGGCGACATAGTCCGCGTACCACGCCATGCCGGTGAAGGGCGGTTGCGGCACGGCACGCGCACCAAGACCGATGTGGATGGGGTGCGTTTCGAGCCGGTGCGCCACAATCGTCAACCTCCCATCACGAAGGCGTTGAGCTTGTTGCCATCCGGATCGCGGAAATAGGCGGCATAGAACCCGCCTTCACCGCGCGGGCCCGGAGGGCCTTCGCACGTGCCGCCGTTCGCCAGTGCGCCCGCATAAAGCCGGTCGACTTGCGCGTTGTCCTTGGCCTCTAGCGCGACCATCACGCCGTTGCCCACGGTCGCAGGTTCGCCATTGTAGGGCCGCATCAGGCCGATACCAGCCGCGCCGCCGGCGTTGCCCCATGCGATCGCGCCATCCCATTCGTACATGCGCCCGGTGCCGAGTTCGGCTGCGAGTGCATCATAGAAGCGCGCGCCGCGCGCGAGGTCGTTGGTTCCGAGCGTTACATAGCCGATCATGGTTCTGCCTCCTCACCGCGAATCGCGATGGAAGGAACATATCACGAACAATTGGCCCTGCAACGCCTTCAGAGCGGCGCGCAGGCCGCATCCAGCCAAGCCCGATCCGCACCCGAAAGCTGCGGAGCGAGCAGGGCGTGGGTCTTGGCGTGGTACCTGTTCCACCAGTCGCGCTCGTGCGGCAGGAGCAGCGCAGGCTCGACCAAAGTGCGATCGATGGGAGCGAAAGTCAGGGTCTCGAAGCCCATGAACAGGCCTTCCGCCCCGGGAATCGTGCGCTCTTCCACCAGAACCAGGTTCTCGATGCGGATGCCGTATTCGCCGGCTTTGTAATAACCCGGCTCGTTCGAGAGGATCATGCCCGGCAGCAGCGGCTGGCCGGTGCCGGCCTGTCCGCCCGCCGACTTGGCGATGCGCTGGGGACCTTCGTGCACGGCAAGGAAACTGCCGACTCCGTGGCCGGTGCCGTGGGCATAGTCGAGCCCTGCGACCCAGAGGAACTGGCGCGCAAAGCTGTCGAGCTGGCTGCCGTTGGTGCCTTCCGGGAATACCGCGAGATCGAGCGCGATGTGGCCCTTGAGCACGCGGGTAAAGCGGTCCTTCACTTCGGCGGGCGGCGCATCGGGGCCGATCCAGACGGTGCGGGTGATGTCCGTCGTGCCATCGAGATACTGGCCGCCCGAATCGACGAGGTAGACGCTGTTGGGCTCGATCTGGCGATTGGTGTGCTCGTCCACCTTGTAGTGCGGGCTCGCGCCATTGGGCCCGGCGGCGGAGATCGTGTCGAACGACAAGTCGCGCAAGAGGCCGGTCTTCTCGCGCTCGGCGCGGAGCGCGGCGGCGGCGGATAGTTCGGTCTGGCCGCCCGCAGGGGCCGCACCTGACAGCCAGTGGAGGAAGCGCGAGACGGCAGCGCCATCGCGCGATTGCGCAGCGCGGTGGCCAGCCTGTTCGACCGGATTCTTGCGCGCCTTGGGCAGCACGGTGGGATCGGTGATCGAGACGGGCAATGCACCTGCCGCTTCCAGTGTGCCATAGATCGCCGCAACCGCGCGTTCGGGATCGACCGCGACTTTCTTGCCCGCAAGGTCGCCCAATGCGCCGGTGAAGGCCGCGCGGTCGTGCACGCGCACAGCGTTGCCGAGGTGCTGGGCAAGTTCGGGCGTGACCTTCTCGGGCGCAATATAAAGGTCTGCCGTGCCATCGGCGTGGGCGAGCACGAACGAGAGCGCGACGGGCGTGCAATCGACATCGCTGCCGCGAATGTTGAGCAGCCAAGCCACCGAATCCAGTGCGGAAATGACAGCCGCGTCGAGCCCCTTGGCAGCGAGCCAGCTGGCGACTTCGGCGCGCTTTTCGTGCGCGGAGCTGCCGGCGTATTCATCCGCATGGACCAGTGCGGGGGCGCTGGAGGGTGCGGGCCGATCTTGCCAGATCGCGTCGATCGGGTTCGCGGCCACGGCGACGAGCGCGGCGTCCTTGCGCTTCAGCGCAGCGGAAACACCATCCGCCCAGCCCTTGCCGTGGAGCCACGCGTCATAGCCGATCCGTGCGCCCTGGGGGGCATGGTCGCCCAGCCACGCCGCGATCGAAGTCTGCGGAACGGACTCATAGGCATAGAGCCGGCCATCGACCTGATCGCGCACCTGCAGCGTATAACGCCCATCGACGAACATCGCCGCCTCGTCCTTCAGCACCACCGCCGTGCCGGCCGAACCACCGAAACCGGTGAGCCAGCCAAGGCGCTGGGCATAAGCGCCGACATATTCGCTCATGTGTTCATCGGAGATCGGCACGACGAAACCGTCGAGCCCTTGCTTGGCAAGCTCGGTGCGCAGGGCTTCGAGCCGCGCTTCGTGGATGTTCATCAGCATGGATTTCGTACCTATGAGTGTCGCCCGCCCAGTCTGCGCGACTTGCAGGCTCATGCCGCACACCATAGATGCGGGGAATGACGGAAACCACCCCCGCTGCGCCACCGGTCGCAGCCAAGCAGCCCCACACCTTCACCCACCACGGAGTGACCATCGAGGACCCCTACGCCTGGCTGCGCGATCCCGGCTATCCCGAGGTGACCGACACCGCGATCCTCACGCATCTGGAAGCGGAAAACGCCTGGTTCAAGGCGCGCATGAAGGCCCAGGAACCTTTGGCCGACGCACTGTTTCGCGAAATGCGCGGGCGGATCAAGGAAGCGGACAAGTCGGTGCCGCAGAAGGACGGCGACTGGCTTTACTGGATCGAATACGAGGAAGGCGCGGAATACAAGAAGTGGTGGCGCCGCCCGGTCTCGAGCGGGCCGGATGAACTGATCCTCGACGAAGTAGCGCTGGCAGAGGGCCTCGAATATTTCCGCCTCGGCGCGATATCGGTCTCCAGCGATGGCCGCCTGCTCGCTTGGTCGGTCGACGACAATGGCTCGGAACGCTTTACCGCGCGGATCAAGGTGATCGCGACCGGCGAAGTCCTGCCCGACACGATTCCCGAGACGCTCTCCGCGCTCGTGTGGGCAGCAGGCGATACCGCGCTCGTCTACAGCCTCGCCAACGCGCAATGGCGCACCGACAACGCCCGATTGCACTGGCTGGGCAAACCGGTGAGCGAGGATATCGAACTCTATCACGAAGACGACGAGGGCTTCCGCGTTTCGGCCGGGCTTTCGGCCAACGAGGAATGGCTGGTCATTTCAGCCGGGGACCATGAAACGAGCGAGATTCGGCTGATCCCCACCGCCGATCCGCTGGCCGCGCCGCTGCTCGTAAAGCCCCGGCAGACGGGCGTGGAATACGATGTCGATCTGCGCGGCGACACGCTGTTCATCCACACCAACGACACCCACGAGAACTTCCGCCTTGCCACCGCGCCGCTCGCCAGCCCGGCGGAGTGGACGACGCTGATCGCAGGCTCTGACGAATTCTACCTGACCGGCTTCGACCTGTTCCGCGATTTCTATGTGATCGAGGGCCGGGTGCGCGGGCTCGACCGGATCGAGGTGCGCTATTACGACGATCCGGCGCGGATCGAGCCGATCCTATTTCCCGAAGCGAGCTATGAAGCGAGCCTTGGCGACAATCCCGAATGGGCGATCGACACACTGCGGGTCTCCTATGAATCGATGGTCAGCCCGGCCTCGGTCTATGACTACTCCGTCGCGACCCGTGCGCTGACCGTGCTCAAGGTGCAGGAGATCCCCTCGGGCTATGATGCAGCGCTCTATACGACAGAGCGGCTGGAGATCGCGGCGCGCGACGGGACCATGGTGCCGGTCTCGGTGGTCTACTGCAAGGATCGTCCCGCAGGCGGGCCGCTCTATCTCTATGGCTACGGTGCTTATGGGATCGCGATCGGGCCGGGCTTTTCGACCGGGCGGCTGAGCCTCGTCGATCGCGGAATGGCCTTTGCCATTGCCCATATCCGCGGCGGCGATGATCTGGGGCGCGCGTGGTACAAGGCGGGCAAACTCACGCAGCGCACCAACACGTTCACCGATTTTGTGGACGTGGCGCAGGGCCTGATCGCGCGCGGGATGACTGCGCCGGGCAAGATTGCGATTTCGGGTGGCTCGGCCGGCGGCGAATTGATCGGGGCGGTGATCAATTCGGACCCGGCGCTGTTCGGCGCGGCTGTGGCGCATGTGCCGTTCGTCGATGTGCTTGCCACCATGCTCGATGCCGAACTGCCGTTGACGCCCGGCGAATGGCCCGAATGGGGCAATCCGATCGAGGACAAGGCGGCGTTTGACCTGATCCGGTCCTACTCGCCTTATGACCAGGTCCGTGCGCAGGCCTACCCGCCGCTGCTGGTGACGGCCGGGCTCAACGATCCGCGCGTGACTTATTGGGAGCCGGCCAAGTGGGTGGCGCGGTTGCGCGAGTTCAAGACCGACGACAACGAACTGCTGCTCAAGACCAACATGGGCGCAGGGCATGGCGGCAAATCCGGCCGGTTTGAGGGCCTGAAGGAGACGGCGGAGGAGTTTGCCTTCATTCTGTGGCAGCTGGGCCTTGCCCAAAAGGACCCGGGGGAGTGACCAAGCGCCATACGTTGACCTTCACTGCTGGCCCCGAGCATATC
>CANFIV010000154.1 GCA_947446935.1 Sphingomonadaceae bacterium
AATGGTCTGATGTGCCAAGGTACCAACCTCCGCGTGGCCCGTGCGGATATCGGCGGTGGCCAGCAGGAGCCGGACCTGCGGATCGGGGTTGCCCCCCGTCACCGAGGCGGCGGCGATCAGTGCGCGGCCCTCGTCCCAATGGCCTTTGCGCAGCGCGGCGAGCCCATCCTGAAACGGTGACGTGCTGTCTTCAGCCAATGCGGGGGACGTGTTCATCGGAGCGAGCCTATTGCACGGAAGCCTGACGCGGCCAAGTCCGCCGCGCCGAGGGTTTTTATAGTCTGGGCGTCAGCCCGCCATAGCGCTGCTCGATGCTTTGTCGGCGGCAGCCTTGCGGCGGGCGAGAATCCCGCAGCGATTGATGTTGCGCGCCGTGCTTTCCAGACCGGGAGAGGCGCGGTCGAAGCTATGCCAGTATTCCAGCGCCGCTTCAAAATCCTGAAGCCGCATTGCCTGAATCGCGGCGAGTCGCAGCGCCCAGCCATCATCCGGATCGATCGCCAGGATCAGCCGCAGGATACGCAGCGCCTCTTCGTCGCTGCCCTCCTCGTCATCGAGATTCCGGACCGTGTTGCGCAAGGTCCGGCGCAGCTTTTGCATATCGAGCCCAACCTGGTCGCGGCCTTCGGTGTGCGCGCTAACGAGTCGGGCGAGTTCGAGTGCCTGCTCGTATTGCCCTTCAGCCACCAGCGTGCGGAACAGGCGCGGCCCGGAGCGACCAGCCTTATCGAGAAACTTGTCGATCCGGTGGCGATAGCGATCGGCGAGCGGATCGGCAGAGAGATGCAGCTGGCCATAAAGCTTGAGCCCGGTGAACAGATCGCCCTGCAGGGCGGCGATCTGTGCGCAGAAGGCTTTGACATCGACACTGTCTGGCAGGCTCTCGCAGGCCTCTCGCGCGACGTTCAGCGCCTCTTCGCTGCGGCCAGTCGCGTGAAGGCTTTTCGCGAAGGCTATGGCAATATCGGCCTGGCGGTATAGCATGCGCCCGGCTCCTTCGCCCATCGCAATGACCGCTGCGTGGTCACCGCTGGTCAGGGCCGCGCGGATGCGGGCGCGCAGATCTTGCAGCACCGTCCGCTCCACGCGGCGCGCCGCAGCGTTTTCTGGGAGGACAATCCGGCACACTTCAGCCAGCGCATAGGCATCGGCCGTGCGGCCCTCTTCCAGCCACGCTTCGCTCTGTGTGGACCAGCCTTCGGCGATCTTGCGGAAGTTGCGCAGAATCTGGCCGTTGATCTGGGGCATGACGGCTGCCTGGGCGATCACTTCAGCCGCAGGGCTTAGCATGCCCTTTGCCACGGCCTCCTCGACCAGCCGCACGACGCTGCCGACATCAGACTGTGCAACTATCAGCGCAGCAACCCGGAACGCAGCCTCGTCTCCATGTGTGGCAGACCACTCCGCCAGCGCGCGGGCCAGCGGCACGTCGGGCCGGGATTGCAGCCGATCAAGCACTTCGGCCTTCCAGGTTTCGAGTTTCTGTCTCTCGCCATTTTCCCGGTAGCGTTCGAGCATGCGAATCGCGAAGCGATGCTGGGAAGGATCAAGGCGGAAGGCGAGCATGGCGTAGCGCTCCGCATCGGCTGCATGCCCCAACTGCTCGGCCGCGAGGCTGGCGATTTCATAGATTTCGGTCGATTCATATTCGTCACCCAGCAACCGGTTCGCCAGCGCGATAGCTTCAGCCGAATGCCCGGTCTCGAACCGCAAACGCATGAGCTGGAGGAGCGCGGTCGTTGTAAGGTCTGGACTGTCGACCAGCGGAAGGAGCATGCGAACTGCGCTCGTGTGATCACCCATCCGGCCATAAATCTGCCCGGCAAGCTGGCGCAGCGCGGGATCTTCCGGCGCATCGGCAAGGGCTGCAAAGAGCTGGCGTGAGCCGAGGAAGTAGTCATCGAATTCCATCGTCGCAGCGATGCTCGAAGCGAGCAGAGACTGATCGGCAGACACACTGTGCTGATCTCCGCTCCCGGCCTCGGCAAGGCGCGGGAGGATGAACTCGGCATGGAAATGCGCATACCAGCGATCCGAGAAGGCGTTGGTGAAGTGCATCGTATCGAGCCCGTCGCGCTCCATGGCGCGCTCCTGGCCAAATTCGTGCATCAAGGCACTCGGATCGAAGCAGGGCACGCCCAGTTTCTCGGCCGCCAGGCGAGTCCAGCGGATGACCCGGTCGCGTGCAGGGATGACCACGCCGTCTGCGCCGTGGGCGTTCACATGCGTGACGAAAACCACGCGGTCCTTGCCGATGCGCTCGACCAGCGCGGCCATGTCGCCCGCGATATCCTCGGCGCTTTGCGTGCGCAACGAGATCGACCGCAAGAGCTGGCGATCGCGGCTGTTATAAATCCGGTATACCGGATCTGCCGCCAGAAACGCGGCCAGATCGGCGCGGGCTGCCTTGTCGCTTGAAGCCGCAAGAGCCCAGAACCGCTTGGCCCGCGGCGCAAAAGCAAAGAAATCGGCGAAATAGCGGGTAAGATAGTTCGACTGTACGGCAACGTCGCCGACGCGGTAGCTCTTGGCCGAACTGATTTCGACCACATAGAGATCGGAGCGCGGTGTGGCCGCTTCGTCCTGCCGGCCGCCATTTTGCGGGCGGAATAGGATCGGCAGGACATCTTCATCGAACTGTCGCTCGCCATCGAGATAGGCAAGCTGCTGCAGCGCTTCCTCGCTCGTATGCACGAAGCCATAGACGCGTGCGGTGTTCATCGAGACCGGATAGCGTGCCTGGCCGCGGCGAAGCGGGGTGTTGATCCGGCACGTACCGATAGGGGTAATCGAAAGCTTGCTCAAATCCCGCGCGATCCCGTGCTGTAGCCCGACCTGCGCCGGCCCGGTGCAAATGTGGCTCTACAAGCTCCAGTACCGAATGTCTTCGCGCAATTGATCCGGCATTACTGCAGACTTCACGTCGATCAGGATACCGCCAGGCACGATCATGTCCTGAATCGCGCCGACGCCCATGACTGCGTATTCATCGTGCGAAACCGCATAGATCAGCACATCGACGCAGGCGAAAGCCTCAAGCGACGAGAGGTTGATGCCGAATTCGCGATAGGTTGCATCCCGGTCGGCCAAGGGATCATGAACCACGGGCTGGATCCCGAATTCGCAAAGCTCGCGGTAGATATCCTCGACCTTGGAATTGCGGATATCGGGCACGTTCTCTTTGAACGTGAGCCCCAGAATGCCAACGCGCGCATCCTTCAGCGGGTGCCCGGCCACAGCGAGCAGCTTCACTGCGCGCTGCGCGATATAGCTGCCCATGCCATCGTTGATACGACGGCCCGAGAGAATCACTTCGGGGTGATAGCCCAGCTGTTCAGCCTTGGCGGTAAGGTAATAAGGATCGACCCCGATGCAGTGGCCGCCGACGAGGCCGGGATAGAACTTAAGGAAGTTCCACTTGGTACCGGCCGCCGCCAGAACCTCGTTGGTGCGGATGCCGACCAGATCGCAGATCTTCGAGATCTCGTTCATCAGCGCGATGTTGATATCGCGCTGGGTGTTTTCGATCACTTTCGCAGCCTCGGCCACTCGGATCGAGGACGCGCGGTGGATGCCAGCGTGGATGATCGAGCCATAGAGTTCTGCCAAGGAGTCGAGCGTTTCCGCGTCCTGCCCGGCCACGACCTTGACGATCGCCTCCAGCGGGTGCGCCTTGTCGCCCGGATTGATGCGTTCCGGGCTGTAGCCGAGCTTGAAACCCTCACCGCTCTTGAGCCCAGAGGCCGCCTCGATCACCGGCGCGCAAACTTCTTCGGTTGCGCCGGGATAAACGGTGCTTTCGAACACGATGATCACGCCGGGCTCGATCACCTTGCCGATCGCCGCGCAGGCGTCCTTGAGGTTGGAGAAATCGGGGCGACAGCTGTCGTCAACCGGGGTCGGCACGGTGACGATCAGAATGCCGCAGCCACGCAGATCTTCAACCGATCCGGTGATGATAAGATTGGAGGCCTGGAGTGCTTCAGTGGAGATCTCGTTGGTATAGTCGATGCCTTGGCGCAGCGTGCTGACACGCCCTTCGCTGACATCGAAACCGACCACAGGGAACTTGCGAGCGAACGACACGGCTAGCGGCAGCCCAACATACCCAAGGCCGACAATACCGATTTTGCCGAAAGAATTCATAGAACGACAACCTGCCTCATGAGCTTAGTGCATCAGATACGATCCGAGACCGCTTGCCCGAAAATGCTTCGACAGCCCGCACACCCGGCCTGTGCCTGCGAAAGTGAGGCCGGCCAATAAGGACTTACCTCAGTTAACTCAAGCACGGCGGAAAAACGCACTGCGCTGCACTAGGCCAACCCCCATACCACCGGATATGTGACAAATTTCCAACTATTTGGTGTCCGGCGTAAACCTGATCGTTCAAACCTGCGCAGGGCTGCCGCACAGGCCGGTGGCAACCAGCGCGTGAAAACAACCGGACAAGCGGCTTAACCAGGTGTTCCCGGCAGTGAAACCGACAAGAGCTTTTTGGCGCAGGCCACCACAAGTTTTTGTTGTAAAGACAACGAGATGATGATTGCCTTGGCAAGGCCCGATAGAGTGCCACATGACCGATACCATCACATTTCCCGCGCCAAGCTACGCAGCAATCCGAGCGGTGCACACCGATTGGACCCGCGATGGAATCGCCGCGCTGTTCGATCTGCCGTTCACCGAGCTGGTCTTCCGCACCGCCGAGGTTCACCGCCAGCATCACCGCGCAAATGAGGTGCAGCTGTGCACGCTGCTTTCGATTAAGACCGGTGGATGCCCCGAAGACTGCGGCTACTGTGCGCAGCCGGTGAAGGCCGACAGCGGAGTCGCAGCAACCAAGCTGATGGACATTCAGGCTGTGCTCCAGTCCGCAGCGCAGGCCCGCGATGCCGGATCGAAGCGCTTCTACATGGGCGCGGCATAGCGCAATCCCAAAGACCGCGACATGCCAGCGATCATCGCGATGGTGCACTGCGTGCGCCAGAGGGGCCTGGAAACCTGCATGACCCTCGGCA